>NZ_JBFTPF010000006.1:0-221268 GCF_056398345.1 Paenibacillus sp. 01T442 | reverse complement strand
ATTCCAAGCCCTGCCCGACGATGTGACTGGCAAAGCCAAAGATTATGCTGGCCAATTTGCTGGCAAAGCGTCTACGTTCCTAGTTGCCTTTTTATCAGGATTGGTCGCTTCCCTGACCTCCTTCTCCACGTTCATGTTCAATTTCATCGTCGGCATCATTCTCGCATACTTCTTAAGCATCGAAATTGAATCTTGGAAACGTATTGCAAGTGAGCAAACACCGAACACATTCAAATCTGCCTTCTTTTTTCTAAAAGAAAATGTTGTGAAGGGGATCGTATCTTACGTAAAAGCACAAGCCAAGCTCATCACATTAACGTTCATCGTTGTTTTTATCGCCTTGCTCGTACTGAATGTGAATAATGCATTTTCTATCGCCCTATTGTCAGCGATTTTCGATGTCCTTCCATTGCTCGGTGTTTCCACTTTATTCATCCCGTGGATTATTTACTTGTTCATCGTTGGTAATACAACGCTGGCGATCTGGCTAAGTTCACTGCTCCTCGTCGTGATTCTCGTCAGACAAATTATGGAACCCAAAATCACAGGTGAATCCTTAGGGGTATCGGCATTTACAACTCTTGCGTTTATGATTATCTCCCTATCCCTCTTTGGGGTAGCCGGGGTGATTCTCTCGCCAGTGCTGATCATTCTGATCAAAGCCTTACATACGCAAGGATATTTGCAGCGTTGGATCCGCAAGCCTGAGAACGAATATACCGAAGGAAAACTGCCGTATACGGGCAATTGAAAGAAGAGCTAAGCGGGTTAAATCGCTTAGCTCTTTTGCTTTTGGCTGACACCCGCTATACGCGATGCATGCTGCGATAAATAGAGGGGGCCATGCCGATTTTACTCGTAAACACGCGGCTCAAATAAAAGCCATTCTCATACCCGCATTGGGACGCGATCACGTCCAAGGTGAATGACGTACTTTCTAATAGATGCCTCGCTCTTGTTAACCGTAAATCATTAATAAATTCCGTTGGTGTTTGGGCAAAGGCTTTCCGAAACCTACGGGTAAACTGAACAGGCGTCAGCGCCAGTTTTTGAGCCAAATTCAACATCGAAAGATTGCCGTAAGCATGTTCGGCAAGAAAACTCCGTGCTTGGTCCATTTGTTCATCCATGATGGTCTCAGCGGGACTCTCCTGGATCATCCTCTCCATTTGTACCATTCGCAAGAGATCATTCACAAGGTGCAGCTTATGCTGTGTGCTCTCTTCATCCCACCCTTGCAAAGTTCGCAAATAGCGATAACTGGATGTTAAACGTGGCAGGTCTAGTAACGACAGTTTTCCTTGCCACTTCGGATCATGCTCTATTTGGGCTTCCCCTATAAACTGTATAAAGTGAAAGCTCAGCGGCTCTACCGTTTTTCTACGAAAAACCGTACGAGGGGGGCAAAGCACAAAATCTCCAAATCTAGCCTCGCCTTGCTCCTCGCCAATTTCATAGAAAAAGCTCCCCTCCTCCACGGCAAATATCGTCCAACATGGATAGGTATCACGCTCGAACATGAATTCGTTTTTCTGATGCCAAAACACATGTGATAKAAGCTTCAAGGCAAGATCCCGATTTGTCATGTCACACGCTCCGTTGAATGAAATAAAGTATATGCTTATTGTAACTCACTGTATGTTAAAAGGGTATTATCTATTCTAAAATGCAAGGTATAGCTAGTTAATCATAGTGAGGTGCTCCTATATGAAACATGAAATCGTTACATCTGATATTACCGTCATTGGCGGAGGCTTGGCTGGTGTTTGCGCCGMAGTTGCTGCAGCACGTTTAGGTCAAACTGTTTCTTTAGTTCAAAATCGGCCTGTTCTTGGCGGAAATGCAAGCAGTGAAATACGTGTGTGGGTATGTGGTGCCACCTCTCATGGTGTCCATCGCAACGCCCGGGAAACCGGCATTATGGGCGAACTTTTCGTAGAGAATCAATATCGAAATATCGATGGTAACCCTTATATCTGGGATTTGATTGTGCTTGAGAAAGTGAAAGCTGAGCCCAATATTACGTTGTTCCTCAACACAGATGTCCACGAGGTTGATGCTTCAGGTGATGAAGATCATCGCACCATTCAAGCCGTCACAGGTTGGATGATGGGCTCGGAGCGAAGAATCCGATTCATAAGTCGTGTTTTCCTCGATTGTACGGGGGATGGTCTAGTTGGCTTCCTTGCTGGTGCTAAATTCCGTATTGGCCGTGAAGCTCAACATGAATTAAACGAGGAATGGGCGCCACTCGTGCCGGATGATATCACACTAGGAAGCACGCTGCTCTTTTACACTAAGGATGCTGGTCGCCCAGTGAAATATATCGCTCCGAGTTTTGCCAAAGATATCACACAAACTTCAATTCCTATGAAACGTGTCATTCGCAGTGGCGATAATGGATGCGCTTACTGGTGGATTGAATGGGGCGGCGAGCATGACACCGTCCATGATAATGAGCGAATTCGAGATGAACTCTCMTCCGTTATCTATGGGATTTGGGATTATATCAAAAACTCCGGCAAATTTGACAGCGACAATCTAACTTTGGAATGGATCGGGTCAATTCCAGGGAAACGGGAATATCGTCGCTTCGTAGGGGACTACGTCCTGAATCAAAATGACGTGATTGCCCAAGAGTTCTTCGAGGACCGCGTTGCCTTCGGCGGCTGGTCGATTGATTTGCATCCACCGCAAGGCATGTATTCGACGGAAAGCGGCTCTAAGCATATGCATATGGATGGTTCCTATCATATCCCGTTCCGTTCCCTCTATTCGACCAATGTGTCGAATATGCTCATGGCTGGACGCAATATCAGCGCGTCCCACGTTGCTTTCGGCACAACACGTGTCATGGCGACATGTGCGGTTATTGGCGAAGCTGCGGGTACAGGCGCCGCCCTGTGCGCAGCCAAAGGGATCTCGCCGCGCGAGCTGCACAGCGAGCACTTGAATGAGCTGCAGCAGACGCTGCTGCGGCAGGATGCGTCGATTCTCGGCGTGGTGAATAACGACGAGGGAGATCTTGTTCGCAGCGCGACGCTGAAGGCCTCCAGCGCGCTGACAGAGCTGGCTTTGGAGCAGTCGGCTGGTGTTTATCCTTTGGAGACGCCTGCAGCGCTTCTAGTGCCCGTAGATCCTTTTCTTAATGGCATAGAGCTATTAGTCGATGCGACTGCTGATACAGAGTTTACTGTCGAACTGTGGGACACAGGCAAGCCGCAGAATTACGTCCCTCATACGCTCATAGCGTCGGTTGTCGTGCCTGTAGCTGAGGGAATGAAGCAGTGGGTTACAGCTGCGCTGAACTGGGAGCCTGCACATGCTCAGAACGCATTCATCGTGCTCAAAAGCAACCCTGCTCTAGCTGTACATCTATCCGATCGCCCGCAATCTGGCGTACTGTCCTTTAAGAACAATACGGTAACGACAAGTACCGCTGACTTCGGGGAAATGCATCCTAATCAACCTGTGATCGACTGGAGTCCCTATAGCTTTAAACGGAAGCCATTCTGTTTCCGACTCCTCTCACCTACTTCCGCCTTCGCAGCTGAGAAAGCAGCTGATGGATATAAGCGGCCTTACGGCAGCCCGCATCTATGGTCTTCCGCTGGAGGAACTGGCAACGAGGAATGGCTTGAGGCGAGCTGGACCGAGGCTCAAAGTATTGGGAACGTGCACATTACATTCAATGATGACGTCAACGAGGATCTTATTAACTTGCATCACCATCGTACCGAATTCGAAATCATCCCTGAACTCGTTAAGGATTATCAAGTGCAAGCATGGGTTGGAGAGTCGTGGACAACAGTTGTTGAGGCGACCAACAATCATACTCGGCACCATGTTCATGTGTTAGACAGCGCCGTATCAACGAACCGTCTGCGTGTTGTTGTTGCTTCAACGAATGGATCAGCGCATGCAGAAATCGTGGAATTACGTTGTTATCGTTAAAATAGTGAATAGGAAAGAACCGATATCGCCATGTGCTTCATGGTTGAGATCGGTTCTTTTTTGCGCTGACTTGAAGAAAGAACATGGATGGTCTTCCCACTTTGATTGCTCGTATCGGTATAAATACACTCGGACAAGCCCCCTTAATTATTTGAAAAATAGGCCAGCTTTGCCCTTGTTTAACCTTACATGATGTGTTATATTAAAAGTGCATAGAATCAAGGTTTTCGCTTTTAAAAGCTGACATAGGAGTGATGAAAATGTTACAAATTCCGCATGGCGAAGAAATTATTCGTGTTGAAATGACAGTTAAGGAAGCGCTTGCACTAACTGGAACGAAATTTGCCCAAAGCAACAAACTTGAGACAGACGCAATGAAGAAGCTCAAACAATCTTTAGCAGATAAATTACTCACACCAAACCATTAATTCATACACATATGGAGCTCCACGAGATTACCTCGTGGAGCTTTTTATTTTTGTTCTGGAGGCATCTATGGGGATCTACAGTGCAAACTTCCGGTTCCTAAGTCGGCGCTTGTCGTCGGAAATGAATTAACTGGAAATTGTACAGCTATTATTTGGAAATTCGCCCGAAAATTCAATTTAGATGGAAAATAGGTAGTTAATTTCACCTCATTCGATCCTATCTGCAAAAACGCAGGTAATTAACTGTACATTATCCATCTAAACGTGATTTCAGCCTAAATTCGAATGAATTAGCTACTTAAAATCCATCTATTCGTGTCAATCGGCGGCATACTAGGGGGGCGAGGGGTTGTGGGGGTTGTGGGAGTTGTCGGAGTTATGGGAGTTGCCGGAGTTGAGGAGTTGCGGGAGTTGCGGGAGTTGCGTGTGTTGCGGGAGTGACGGGAGTTTGTCTTATTCAACTTGTTGTGAGTTGTAAATAGACAAAAAATCCACCCCTCCAAGGGGCGGATCCTGGTTAGTTGATTTTTCTACGTGTCAAAATACACGGAACACCTCTGCCGACAGCCCCAGGCTGTGACATCATATCCAGATAGCGCATGCCCCTTGCGCAAGGTGTTTTGCACACCGAACAAGTGGCAGACTCAACCATCCTCATCGTGTATTGAGCACGAGATGAAAGTTCCTTTTTCTTCTTAACAACTTTGCCTTTACCTTTAGGTGGTGCCATGTTCACGCCTCCCCAACAGCTTCCTTTCCTCAGTATATGAAGTCTGGGCAAAGTCGGTTCGTGGCGAAGGCAAGCAAGTTGAAGAAACTTGTCTTGAGATTATAATTCCAAGGCCGTCAATAAGATAGGAACGACTTCCTCATAAAGTAACGCAAACGTTTCAACTGGCAGAGGATTGACGCCGAACCCCACCTCAACTGTAAAGCCTGGTCGCCGAAACTGTTGAATGAACCAATCTTTATACCCTGCATCACTGCCTGTAAGCTTCACAGCCTCGTAATTACTGGCTAAGGCCAACCTCTCTGCAAGTGCTTCAGCTTCAGCTGGTTCATAATCACGGTAATTCCAATAAATTTCTCTCCCCTGTGTATGTAAGGAAACGACAAGCTCGAAGTCATGACACTCGGTGAACCCCGCTAATGCCGCGGCTTCCGGTTCAGATAGCGGAGCTTCACCGCCATAATCACGCTCGCCTGGTCCTTCCTGTTCTCTTCGCAGCTTCTCTTCTTCCCAATGGGCAGGGAATTGGTCATTGAGGTCTACGCCGCGGATATTCGCCTTCCAATTTATAAACGATAAGGAGCCTTTATTCCATGCCAACAATGTCTCACGATATGGATGTTCTTCGGGCAGTCCATGCAGTACCAGCTCAACCCCGTCTGGATTGACCATAGGCACGACCCATAAGGCATACTCTGACAAAATACGTCTAACATTACGCCCCTGCCATGCCGTCCCTCTTGCATAAGCACATGCCAGATCTTCAACAAATTGCATCAGCAAGGGGGCTGTTATCCATTCATTCGCATGCATAGCTGCATTGAAATGGATTTCCTTCGTACCGTGCCCTATACGCAGCGCATGAATGTCCCTCCCCATCGCACTTTGGCCAATACACGCCATTTGCAAAAATGGATATATTTTGCCTAAACGATTCAGCTCCTGTACCAATGTCTGATAGCCATATCCTAACACACAACCACCTGCCTTTTACTTCTTTCGTATGGCTAATCTTATGATTAGATTGCTTGACCCATGCGGTATCTCAGTTCCACGAGATGAAATAAAAATAGACCCGAAAGGGTCTATTTGCATCACTTAAATAATACTCGGCACTTGCCACACGACAGGCATGAAGGCAATATAATCCTTGAGCCAATTCTCAGCAATCTGCCGAAACACAGTTGGCGTACCACTGCAGAAAAACTGATGAATCGGTATTTCATTGGATTTCGTTTGCATGCCTCTCTGAGAAAGGATTGTACTTATGTCTCTGGCTGTCTCTTCGGCCGAAGAAATTAATGTCACTTCAGGCCCCATAACTTGTGAAATGGATTCCATCAGAAACGGGTAATGGGTACATCCCAGAATTAAGCAATCAATCGGCTTATCTTTCAAGGGACTCAGGGATTGCTCCACGATGGAATGCGTACGATCACTACTAAAAAGTCCTCTCTCAACAAATGGAGCTAGTAACGGACATGCCTCACTATATACATGAATATCTGGCGAAATCTGCCTCAGCGCGGTTTCATACGCTTGGCTGCGAATCGTTCCATCCGTGCCAATGACACCGATCCTACCGCTTCGAGTCATTTTGATTGCTGCTCTAGCTCCTGGTGAAATCACGCCTACGACAGGAATCGAGACGCGCGCGCGTATGTCTTCAATCGCGACAGCAGTCGCCGTATTACAGGCAATCACAATCATTTTGGGATTAAACTGAAGTAAGTAGTCTACAATTTGACGAGTAAAGTGACGAACTTCACTAGCAGGTCGGGGGMCGTAGGGGCTCCTGGCTGTATCTCCAAAATAGATGACCTTTTCATGCGGCAGCTGTTTCATAACTTCTTTTACAACAGTTAACCCTCCGACTCCGGAGTCCAGTACGGCTATCGCTTGCTGCACACATATCCGCTTCCTTTGCCGGTTGATGAATTGATATAAACCACATGGTTAGGATATGTGCGGCCAAGCTTAAAGGTACCAAGAGTACTACACAGATTTAGACCTAATCTTCTTTACTTTTTCGGCTGAAGCTCAGTTACAAGTCCGAATTCATACCCTCTCTTTTTGATTTCTTTACAAATACGATCCAGCGCCTGCATGTTCTCAACGGACCCTTGATGCATCAGAATCACATTGCCGTCATGCAAATTATTCATAATATCGTTGTACGGATCCTCAGCTCCATTCGCTCTAGGCTCCCAATCACGCATGGCTGTAGACCAGAACACAGACGTATAGCCCATTTCAGAAACAAGACTTAAATTATGAGCATTATAGTGCCCGTAAKGGAAACGGAAATAGTTCCCGACCTCTTTACCAGTGATTTGCTTATACACGACTTCAAAATCCTTAATTTCCTTGCGGATCTGATCATCCGTCAAATCATTAAAATCAGTATGTGTCATCGTATGGTTCGCAACATAATGACCGTCTGCCACAATTCTTTTCAAATAATCCGGGTTCTTCTTGATGTTGTTTCCTGTGATAAAAAAGTTCGCTTTCACATTGTTCTCTTTGAGTGATTTCAGCATGAGATCAACCTCAATGAGCGGTCCTCCTGCATCAATCGTTAAATAGACTTTTTTCCCGGTCCCAACCCAGACTGCTTTCTGGTCACTGGTAAAGGATTTGGTTTCATGCGGAAAATCAGGAACTTGCCCTGTTTTTTTCTTCATATAGTACCAAGAATACGGAGTCCGATCTGCGGGTAAAGGTTTCGTTTTAGCAGGTTCAGGTGTGGCTTTAGGTGTCGCACTAGGCGTCGGTGTAGCTGGTGATGCACTTGGTACTGTCGTTGTCTGAGGTATTGGTGTTGGTGCCGTTGTCGGCGATGGTTTAACCGTTTGCGTAGGAGATGGTGTTGGCGAAAATCTAGGGGAAATAACTGGACTGGCTTTGGCAGCCGCTTCCGTGCCGACAGGGGCAGTTAGGCTTATATCTGCACAACCGACCAACGAAACACTCAGTATGATCAGCAGTGCAGCTTTATGGGTATGTTTAATCATGAGATACACCTCGAGATAGGAATGGATTCTTCATCCATCTTATTCGACAGTGAATGACAATTTACCTGCCTAACGATTGATTTTGGGAGTTATTTTGTAGCGCGGTAAGTCAAGTATTGTAGAACAGTAAGTAGGATAAACGCTGTTCCAGCCAGCATCGGAATTGTAATAAATCCAAGCCAGTTTAAATAATCGGAATCACAAGCAATGGGACCGCAACCTGTACCCGTTTCTTTGAAAACACCCATTTGTAATAAAACATGATAGATGGAGATGCAAGCTCCCCAAATCGTTAACGGCAACACGTAGATGGTTATTTTGTAATCTCTACGAACGGCTGCAATGCCTAGAATGACGACCAATGGATACATAAGAATTCGCTGATACCAGCAAAGTTTACAGGGTGCAAAATGCAAAATTTCCGAGAAATATAAGCTTCCTAGCGTCGCAATTAAGGCAACTAGCCATGAGATATGCATGCCGTTGTCTCTCAGCCATTTTTTTAACATGATGAAATCGTCCCCTTTCTACTCCCCTATTATAAAAAAATAGAAGTAAGAAGTCACGGGATTGATTCTCGCGACCTACCAAATTCGCAATTTACTTACGAATCATATAAGATGTTCACATTCTACTCAGGTAATTAGTACCAATAAGTGCTATAAACGTTTCTATTTTGAGCCAATTCAATTACAATTAACATATGGAGGGATTCCTATGATGAAGCAATTTGAAGGATTCGGTAAATTTTTGGAGAGCTTACGTGGAAAGATGTCCTTACGTGAAGCAGCGAACAAGAGTGGCCTGTCCCATGCCTATATTAGAGATTTAGAATTAGAGCGTAACCGTTCGACGAATGAAAAGATTAAACCATCCCCTGTCACGTTAAAAAAACTGTCGGATGCCTATAAGTTTTCGTATACAGATCTCATGGAAAAAGCTGGATATCTCGAAAAAGTTAACCAAGATAGTCAATCGACACCGTTAACTCTGCCCCTAGAAGACATCCTTTTTATAGAAATTGGATCTACCGAAATGACGTATCATACTCGGATCGGTAATCGCACGATACCCATGCAATCACTCTTAGATTTCAGTCTTTTCTTAGACCAACTAGAAGATCAAGGGTTTAAGAAAATGGATACGGATCTATTCGTCAATTTGTCTCACGTTAAGAAATATGATGCACAAGCAGGTAAACTTTATTTCGATCCATTAGGTGTGAGCCTGAGCGTAACGATTGCTGCCCTGCGCCAGAAGAAATACCATGATCTTATTCTACGCAGTGTCGCCTATCATGCAGGGAACGATCTGGAATATCAATTTGATAAAAGTACGATAAATGACTCTCTACTCGCCTCACTTCAACGACAAAATTAAGTATTTTACAAAAAAAGGAGAAAATTTCAGGGAAATCTGAAACTTATTCTCCTTTCTTTTCGTCTTATTAGTTGACAGTGTGGACTTGATTAGCGTTAGAGAGGATAGATGCCTAAGCATGGCTGTTCAACAAACAACCGCCCAGACTACCTTGCAAGCCCGCGTAAAGCGCAAACGTTCTAAAGGAATACGCTTTTTGTCGTATACAGTCCTTACGATCACCATTCTAGCAATCTTAGGATTAAGTTGGTTTTTCCTGACTGCTTCGGGGTCGAGCTTGCGTTTCATGATGGCGGATACCATCATCACCACTCAGCATCGGGATTGGGCCAAATATTTAATTGGCACATCCGAGTTGCAGAAACGTGTAGCCGCGTATACGAAAAGCTTTGATGAAATGGGTACCGAGAAGGATTTAGGACTTGTCGAACTCGCACCTGTGCCGTCCTACACACCTACCGAAGTCGTAGCTCCAGTAAAAAAAGATTTAGTAACTATCGAGAATATTTCGGGTCCCAATTTCAAAGGTAAGCTTGTAACCATTTCAGACCCTACCAAGCTTCGCATAGCAGTGCCAGAGAAAGCAGGTAAAGGGGAAAAAGTGTCCTCCATGGTCAAACGTACCGGGGCGATCCTCGGTGTGAATGGCGGTGGATTTATTGATCCGAACTGGGAAGGCAATGGCTTTCAACCCGAAGGCGTTGTCATCTCTGGAGGCAAAATCTTCTACAATGACAAAGGTATGAACGGTACCGTACAGATCGTTGGGATCGATAAGCAAGGCCGAATGATTTCAGGAAAATATAAAGTATCTGAGCTGCTCGAAATGGGTGTTCAAGAAGCCGTTTCCTTCAGCCCTCGTTTTATCGTGAACGGTGTTGGCCAAGTCAAAAGTCAAGCAGATGGCTGGGGCATCGCACCGCGAACGTGCATGGCTCAAACGAAGGACGGAGCGATTCTATTCGCCATCATTGATGGCAGACAAACGCACAGTATTGGTGCAACGCTCTATGATGTGCAGGAAATTTTCTTAGCGCATGGTGCAATTACCGCGGCGAACCTGGATGGTGGCGCATCAACCGTGCTGGTCCACAATAATGCTATTATTAATAAACCTTCAAGTGAATACGGTGAACGCTATCTCCCTACCGCATGGTTGCTTTTCGATCATCCTGAGACCGCTGATATTAAGAATGTTTGGGAAGGACTCGATATTAGTAAAATTGATCCTTCCAAATGGTAAACAAAGAAGCAGAGTACTCCTCGAAGGAGCGCTCTGCTTCTTTGTTTATCATTCTATCGGCCTACGATGACCAAATCTTCTGCGGCTTCCGATGCTGCGATCTCGTCTTGAATATCATCCTCAGATTGCGAATCTTTCCAAGAGCGAACGGTCTCGACAACACTTGCTGCTGTATCCTTGGCTTTACCAACGAGATCCGTAGTTGTCGTACTCACTGTTTTGGCAGCTGCTTGCGTTTTTTGACTAACTGTAGTGGCCAGTTGCACGGTTTTGTCGCTTACCACAGTAGCTCCTTCTGCAATATCACTTCGTAGCTCACGACCTGATTTCGGTGCGAACAGCAGCGCTGCTGCAGCCCCAACTAAACCGCCTACGACTGCACCGATGAGAAGATCTTTACCTTTTTTTCCATTGGACATGTGATATCCACTCCTTAATGATCTGATTTCGCACTCCGCTGCGCCTGCCATCTCTGCCATAGCTCATACCCTGTCGTTGCCCATTCCATGATGTCGTGAATACGCTTCTGGTGCGTATGTACGACCTTTTCCGCACCTAGTAAGGAATCATTCATCATGTGTGAGGCTTTGCGCAGCGTGGAAGCGACTTCCCCGACTGCCTTCCCTGCCTTTTCAACCGATTGAATACTTGGCTCTAAAGCAAGGACTTGCAAATGTACCTCTTCCGTAAGCTGCCCTAATTGCTTCATTAGATTCTCCGCATGCTCTGTCGTATGGACAATTTGCTGCTTAACTTCAATAACCGTATCCCCTAACAAGCGAAGCGTTCGCGTAGCCGTAATAAACATGCGAACGGTAAAGACAATGAGCACTAAACAAGCAACTGCCAAGCTGACGATACTGATCTCACTCCATGTCATGTAGGTCACCTCCTATGAGCTGAGAGCTGTGAGGGCTGATGAGGCTTCTAGACGAATGCCTATGAATTACTACAGTATAGGTAGGTAGGGCTTGTTTTGACACAAGCGGATTGGAAAAATTTCAGGAACCTGTCATAATGAATAACAAAAATGTGGTATTTGAGTTGGGAGAATCGACAAATGAACCGAGAACAAGGCTTACAAGAAATTGAACGCACACGTATCGTGGCAATCGTCCGGGGCGTTCAAGAGGCACACATACTATCTGTTGCTGAAGCACTTCATCAAGGTKGGATCACCGTTATGGAAGTAACGCTAAACACACCTGGTGCGCTCACTATGATCTCTAACCTTCAAAAGCAATGGGGAGATCACATGTTCATTGGAGCAGGCACTGTGCTGGATCTGGAGGACGCCAAACAAGCTGTTGCTGCCGGGGCTGCTTTTCTGGTCACTCCGAATTTGGATGAGGAGGTCATCCGCTGGTCGAAGCAAGAGGGCATCCCGATCTTCCCTGGTGCGATGACGCCGACCGAAGTTGTGAAAGCATGGAAAGCCGGTGCGACCGCCGTTAAAATATTCCCAAGTGCAAGCTTAGGCTTGCCCTACATTAAGGAATTGATGGGGCCATTGGATCACATCCCAATGATGGCTGTCGGTGGCGTAACCGAAGGCAATATCAAGCAATTTTTGAGCATCGGCTGCTATGGACTAGGCATTGGTGGCTCCCTCATCAACCTGAAGGAAATCGAAGCCGGCAATTTCGGCTGGATCACGGAAAAGGCGGTTCAATTGCTCGCGGCGTCGCGTGCATGAGAAGGAGAAAACGGAGTTCGCGAGTGATCGCGGCTCCGTTTTTTTTGCAGCTGCGTGGACTAATTAGCTCTGATAGGCGACATTATTGGGACAAATTTCCAAGTGACGGACTCAAATAGAACCTAAACTCTCGAAGTCTATCAACATAGGAGGTGAATCCATCGTTTATGAGAGACGATCAGTTCGGTGAAAATCAAATAGAGAGAAAAAGGAGTGCATTCCGTGTGAAATCAATAACTGGAAAAGTTTCTCGAGTTTTAGCTCTATTCATGTTCGTTTCTATTCTAGTACCTGTGATTGCGTATGGTGCAACGCTAGGCATCAAGTCGTACACATACGACAAGACGACAGGGAATGTTACAGCAACCGTTTATAGTGACGTTTATGACAATGTATCTGGAGCTGTCTATCTAAATATGTATGCTCCTAATAGTAGTCTGATAAAGAAGACCTACATGTCTGATTACACCAATATAACGACCGTAGGTGGAGTTACTTACTACAATTTCACGTTCAATACAGGTATAACAGCTAACGTATATGACGCCGTTTATTTAGAAGGTGAATATAATTCTACGGTTTCTAGCCGTGTATATGCGACAGATGCCAATCCTGATGTACCGGGATGCATGATTAACTGTGGCGGCGGTTATGGTGGGGGTGGAGGTTGGATACCACCAGTAACTGGGACTAGCATTAGTGTACCTAGTAACGGTGAAGTTAACGAGGATAGTCTGAAGACTGCGCTAGCTTCAAGTGCGAACGTTGAACTCAAACTATTCGGAGACATCGCCCTTATTCCAGCAGCTGCTTTAGTTGATGCTGTTGGCAAATCGGGCTCTATGATTACTGTAATGTCAGATAACGGAACTTATATGCTTCCTCTTTCGATCCTAGATTTGAATGCTTTGGCCAAATCGCTTGGTATTGCAGTGAAGGATTTGAAGATCAAAGTAGGTATTACAAAGCTTACCGGTGATTCCGCTACTGCGGTAACTACTGCAGCCGCTGCAATCGGTGCTAAAGCTATCACAGATGCCGTAGATTTTAATGTCATTGCTGTAGGTCCAGATGGCAAAACAACGTCTATTGATTTTGGCAAAACGTATGTCTCTCGCTCCCTTAACATTTCAAATGCTGTAGATTCCAAGATGGTTACTGGCGTTCTCTTCAACGAGACAACGAATAAGATAAGCTTTGTTCCTGCAATCTTCGATGTTAAAGATGGCAAAACAGTTGCCATACTGAAGCGTAACGACAATAGCATCTACACAGTAGTCGAAATGAATAAAAACTTTACAGATATTGAATCCCACTGGTCTAAGGATGATGTAAGTCTCCTTGCCAATAAACTCGTGATTGATGGGATGACRGATACAACATTCGCTCCTGACCTCAATATTACTCGTGCTGAATTTGCAGCTCTGGCTATTCGTTCCTTAGGTTTAAACCTGGAAACTTCAACATCGACATTCAGCGATATCCAAGCTTCCGATTGGTACGCTACGACCGTTGCAACTGCAGCTAAAGCAGGCATCATTGATGGATATGAAGACGGGTCATTTAAGCCAGATGCTCAGATCACTCGTGAAGAGCTTACCGCTATGATTGTACGTACAATGAACTATGCAGGACTGAAATCAGCGATTTCTGACTCGCAGCAACTCGCGTTGTTAAACAAATTCAGCGATTCTGACCACATCATTTGGGCACAGAAAGAAATGGCTACGGCTATCGACGTTGGGATTATCAATGGCTTGACGGAGACAACACTCGGCCCTAGCAACCAAGCGACTCGCGCAGAGGCCGCTGCTATGCTGAAACGATTCCTAAGTAAAGCTGGTTTCATTAATTAATCTTTACGTACGCCCATGTATGAGAAAACGGAGCTCGCGAGTAATCGCGGCTCCTTTTTTATTAAGGCATTTTCGTGGGCTGTTTAACTTTGATAGGCGGCAACTGCATTTTTATCTCCAACTTCGACGGATACGTCCTTCGTTTGACCATCGCGCGAAATTTTCACCTTCAAAGCATCCCCAACAGCAGCGGCTTGGACCGCTTTCGTTAGTTCCTCCGTATTCGCAATTCCTTTACCGTTCACTTCCGTAATGACATCAAACTGGCGAATTCCTGCTTTGAACGCTGGCGAACCTTGCTGTACTTCAGCAACGACCACTCCATTGGTGCTATTAATTTGCAAATCCTGCAGCATGTCATCCGTAATATTTTGCAACGCTACGCCAATGTAGGGTGCTGGATCTTTCGGAATAGTTTCATTGTTTTTCAATTTATCTACGACTGAGCTGATGGTGCTTGCCGGGATCGCAAAGCCCATTCCCTGCGCTTCGGCATTAACAGCCGTATTAATCCCAATGACTTCACCATTCAAATTCAACAGCGGCCCACCAGAGTTACCAGGGTTAATGGCCGTATCCGTTTGTAACAAATGCTTGTAATTACGTGTCCCCTGCTCATCATCAATGCTGATTTCACGTTCTTTAGCGCTTAATACGCCTGTTGTAACGGAATAATCGAAGTCATATGGATTCCCAATCGCAACAACCCACTCTCCTACTTCAGCTGCATTTGAATCCCCGATTTTCAGTGCTGGAAAAGCTTTGTCTCCTTGAATTTTGAGTACAGCCAAATCTAAATCATAGCTGCTGCCAAGTAGCGTTGCCTTAAATGGGGTATCATAACCTTGTACGTAAACATCGATTTCGTCTGCTCCGTCAATGACATGCTCATTCGTTAAGATATAGCCGCTATCTTCAAAAATGAAACCAGAACCGATCCCATTCTCAATCGTATCTCCACTTTGCGTTCCTTGCTGCTGCGAATTTCTTCGCGAGCCTGATGTGCTTGTTTGCTTGACTTTCGTTTCAATTTTGACGATGGCTGGACTCGACGCTTTCGTAATTTGGGAAATACTATTGGTTCCCAAATTGTTCAACGAAGCCGTTTGAACACCAGCTGCAGCTGAGTTCGCTGCTGAAGCCGCGGTGGCGCTGGACTGCACAGTTTGCGTATCATAGCCAAAGAGGTTCAATTTGTCCGAAGTAAACATCAATCCACCAACGACAACCGCACCCGCCATAAAAGCTGCAAAAATTGGCTTTACTCTCGAGTTGCTTGGTTTACGCTCCACTTTTATTTCATTCAAGTTCACGTTATTGTTCATATCTTCATTCATACGATTACCGCCTCTCGATTGCTATCATTTTGTTGTCTTGCTGATAGATCAAGTATAGAACGCTAACCTGAAGTGATACTTAAACAGGGCTGATAGCTGTATGAATGCTAGCTGAAAGTATGCTGAAGAGTGTTGCACAGCTCCAGGTGACTATGGTGAGGGCTGTAAGTCGATTTTTTCGACTTACGGTGCTCCAATTGACTATGGAGAGGCGTACAAGTCGATTTCTGACGTTACAGCATGGAATCGAGCTGTAGAGGTGGCACTAGCGCCCAGCTCGCACAAAAAAGAAGTTAAGCAGACCTGTCTGCTTAACTTCTTTTTCGAAGCTATTTATTTTGACGTATGATATACACACATTTATTAGCACCTTTGGCGAGACACTCTGTACGTTCTACTTCGGCATCGAGCAAATTACGGAACAGCGCTAACTCACACTGGCATGCCTGCTGAAAGGTGTTGGCCACCTTTGCAATGGGGCAGTTATGCTCGTTAAAGATATAAGCATCATCACCTTGCGCGGACCAGTCAACCATGTAGCCATTCTCATTCTGAATGTGCGCTAATTCAGCCACACGATCTTCTAAGCTCTTGGCTTGCATCCTTGACTGATAGCGAGCTTCGAGCTTCCCCTGTCTACCTTCAAAGAGCCGTTCGATTTTATCTTGACCTTCGTCTTCTAATAACTCGTCTAATAAATCCAAAGTTAACTGCGAATATTTCTTGGGAAATAATTCGTCAGCCTGAGGCGCTAAGGTATACACACTTGTAGGACGTCCCATAGCTTGCCTTACGAGCTTAGCCTCGAGCAAATCATCCTTCTCCATCGAATGAATATGTCGTCTAACGGCCATCTCTGTGATCCCAAGTTGTTTAGCCATATCTTGTACACTTAACGGTCCCTGCGTTTTGAGCATAGAAAGAATCACTTTACGCGTCGATGTTTCTAGTATTTGATTCACGCTCTCACCTGCCCTCGGAACTCGTTTAGGTCTCATTTTACAGCATCACAGGCAATAAGTAAATTATGAAACACTTATGTATGTTATGCCAATTCACTTTTGATAAATGCGCGAACGGATGCCGCGAATTCCTCAAAAGCCGCTGGGAGTTTCGGTATTAATGGATGCAAGTCTTGGCGAGGCCATTCTACAAAGTCCTGTACTAGCGGCTTGCGCAGCTTCACTAATTGCAGCAACGTCTCCGTCAAAGACTCTGAATAAGCCCCTTCTCCATGTACGATTTCTACGATGTCTTCATAGCTGCTTGCATCTCTTAATATAAAAGCATCAATGAGCAAGCTCCCAATATCCGTCACCGTTTCGATCGCCAAATGAAGTACTCGTTCTTGCGAAAGCTGCCAAGTCAGATTCTGCTTACCTTGTGTCCATTGCGCCTCTAATTGCTGACTCGTCTCAGCGAGTACCGACAGAAACTGAATGCGCCCATCAATTTGTTCATGATTAATAAAATACATGGTCTATCTCCGTCCTCTTTTTMGCCATTTCGTCCATACCAACATCGCAAAAAAAGTGATAATAACCAAAAATATGAGTAAAACCGCCTGCATCAAATATTCATAACTCACGTACATTCACCCTCTTGATTGATCTCTTTACATGCTATCAACAGTTTATCTCGGGTAGGTGAGAGCGTCAAGCTACTCGGGCTTTCATTCCTATAACCATTGTCCTCCTATGGGGATCATGTTACAGTGAAACGAGAGAAAAAAGGAGAATTTGCATGATGTTATCTAAGCCCAAGCTGTCAGAAATCGACATCGTACGCGCGCTTGCCATCTTTGCTGTCGTACTTATTCATGGTACCTCTAGCGCCACTCAACTTCCTGTTGGGACAGGCTCCCAGGCTTTCTTTTTCATCCTGAACAAAGCTAGTTTGTTTACGGTTCCTTTGTTTATCTGGATTAGCGGTCTCGTCTTGTTTTATTCGTATTATGACCGTTGGGAGCCCAAGATGGCACGTGTTTTTTGGACAAAAAGACTGCACAAGATATTAATTCCTTATATCATTTGGTCCATATTCTATTATTTGTATAACCAAATCATGTTTCATGGCACGATAGATGTTGATGCGTTTCATCTATTTAAATTGCTCCTCTCGGGCAATGCGAGCTATCATCTCTATTACATCGTCATTATCGTTCAGTTCTATGCGCTGTTCCCMTTGATGATTGCTGCGATCAAACGTTACGCGTGGCTGCGTCGCGGCCTGATTCCTCTAGGTATCGGCATTCAAGCGGCATCCTATACCTTTCATCATTGGGTAATCCCGCTGCCTGAGTATGCGACGTTATGCTTAAGCTATACGGCTTCTTTCTGCTTCGGTGCCTTCATGGGCATCTATTATCCAACGTTAGTGACTTGGGCGATTCGTTACAAAAGGTGGATAGGGATCGCCGTCTATGTAGCTGGTGGCGCTTATGTCGGCATGCTCCTGCTTCAGCAATATGGTCTCGCTATGATCGAAAATACGTGGTTCGAGCTAGCTCTGCTCGCTTATTGCCTGACCATCCCACTCGTCTGTGTGCCGTGGGCGCGCAACCAGATAGGGCGCGGCTCACGCTTCAGCGCCTTCTTATCTGCCTTAGGCGCAGCCTCCTTCGGCATCTATCTCGTGCATCCCGCGATTCTCACCCTGTGGGATCGCGTTACGCCAGAGCCAGAGCCAGCGCCTGGGCGCCTTTGGCTCTATGATGTGCACACCGCAGCAGCCGTACTTATCGGGCTGCTGGGTGCTTTACTGCTCACGCGCGGCTACGCTCGCGCAGTACAAAAAGGTTCCGCTCGCAGATGAGCGGAACCTTTCTATTTCATGCGCGCTAGCCAGGCMCAGCGCCGCTGCTGTCTGCGGCTGTAGCGAGGCAAGCCGCGGTAAATGTCCAGCGCCTCGCGATACGCGCGCTTGGCGTCTTCCTGGCGGCCGAGCTGCTGGTACAGCTGGCCGAGTCGGTAGTAAGCCTCGACCGAGGAAGAGTGCAGGTCGCGGAATTGTTCAATAAACTGCGCCGCACGCTCCGGAGCAAGGGGAGCTAGCGCCTCGCCGAGGCGCAGGTGGGCCTCGCCATATTTTACACGAGGATTGAGTTCGATCGCTTTCAGCATAAAGGTTTCACCCTCAGCTATTCGGCCAAGTTTCAGAAGACACAGTCCAATTTCATAATGAACGTCGGCAGATTCCTGCATGATTGGTAGTGTTTGTTCCAAATAAGGCAGCGCTTCTTGATATTTTTTGCGTTCAATCAGAATGCGCGCCAAGTCCAGCTTCGCTGACGTATTGTGCGGGTTCGCATGAAGATCAATTCGTAGACGTGATGCTCTTCGATTCAACTGAAACGGTCTCCAAATATTCGGCAGGATACCAACGTATCTTCTGTCCAACACATACAGAATGACAAGTAAAATAAGTAACGCTAGAAACGGATTACCAACGATCCGCCAGAGCAATCCAAATAATAGTATTTTGATAAGCATGGTGTACTCCCCCTTTTCAACTTCCTTATACTACCATATTATGCTGATTATGTTTACCCCTTCCGTAAGAAAAAAAGGTCGTAAAGGGAAGGAGTTTCTACCATTCGAGATTTTTCGCCAGCAGTGCTATACTAGAAAGAAAAAAGGGAGCTTTGACATGAAAGATTCGCATAAGGCTATATGGCTGAAGAGAAAGAAACTAGGCCGCTCTAGATATTTAATTATGTTCGGGATTGTACCTTGGGGTATCGGCGCTGCAATCCTCACGACCTTACTTGAATATATTAGCTTTCAATCCATTAATTCCGCTTGGATTCCTATTCGATTAATCGTATTCGCATTCATAGGCTTTTTCGTTGCAAATGGACGCTGGGTTGCGATGGAACACCGCTTTGAGCCACCTGCTCCTAGACGACCGTAAGGTCGTTTTTTTGTTTATCAAACACTTGGTGTAAACCAAATTTCACGGAAATCAATCCAGCCTAAATCGTTGATTGTTACCCCTTTAATCGAGTCATGATACGTCGTTTGTTGGGAGCGATGAAGGACGAAAAGAAACGATTTCTCCTCCTGAAGCTCGGCAATCAATTGATGTAAGCCACAAATACGCTCATCTAGGCTCGGATTACTCAGAATCCCCTCCATATTCGAATCCACCCACGCCAGCCGTTCTTCATTCAAATGTGCGCGCACATAGCTATTGCTTTGTTTCAATGTTTGGATGATATGAAGGTCATAATTGCTTTCCATGCAAATGTGATAAAAAATAAGATCAGCTTCGTCAATGGTGTCCATCTTTGTCATGTCGGACTCACTCCGAATCGTGATCTCGATGGGAATCCCAATCTGCGCACACTGCCGGCAAATCCACATGGCATCCTCATTGTTATTCCGATAGACATACATATGTAACGTTTCGCCGTTGTAGCCCATTTCATTTAGCAAACGCTTGGCTTCTTCAAAATCCGTCCTAGACCTCACTAGCGGCTCCATTGTCGGAATAAAACTGCTTGCGGGTGCTTCTCGAAAACCACCCAGCTCGCCAATCATTCGCTCACGATCTATAACCAAATCAACCGCTTTTCTAAAATTAGGATGGTACTGCGGCCCTTTTTTATTGCGATTAAACGTTAATAAGCTGCATCCCATAATGGTTTGTTCAATTTGATGCCATTCTGAATCTTTATCAATCGCGCCTACCGGCTTACTCGAATTCGATTGGCCACGATACACTTGGATCTTATCATAGCTTGGTGTTGATTCCTGCAGATCCGAAGGCAGCAGCCAGAATTCGATGAGATCCATATGCGGCCTCACACCGAAATAACTATCAAACGCTCGCAGCTTGCAAATGTAATCATCGTTTCTCTCCAGCCTGAACGGCCCCGTCCCAATGGGCATTCGCCCAAAAATTGATTCATTATCCCGGCATATTTCCTCGGGAACAATCGCCATCGAGGTATGAGCCAGCTGTTGAAGAAACAGCACATTCGGCTGGCTTAATTCAATAGCAATCGAACTTCGATTCAGTACTGTAATCGTCTCAATGCTTTCGGTCATCCAACCTTGCGTGGCAGCCTGACCAAGCTTCTTTAATCGCGACAAAGAGTAACTTACATCATACGCTGTCATCTCTCTGCCATGATGGAACAGCACGCCTTTTCGCAAATAAAACGTATAATACAAGCCATTCTCACTAATTTCCCAATAATGAGCCAAGTGCGGCTCGATCACCCTTGTCTGTGGATTATAACGTATGAGGGTATCGAAAATTTGACTCACTAGATGAAAATCAAACGCAAAAAAGGTGTGAGCAGGATCCAGCGTCACCAACCATTTGTAAACAGGCACGCGTAATGTATCCTTAAACCGCTCCTCATGCTCAACCGTACGATAGCCAAAAAAGCTGAACAACCACTCGATAAAGGAGTCCTGAAGTGCCTCTCCCTTGCCTAGTTGATGAATCAGCTCAATCGTGCCTAAATAATCGCCTCGATTGGCAAGCGCCATCGCTTGATTCGAGATCATGTCTTCCGATGAGACCAAAAAAGTAAGCTCTGAGATGTTCCCTCTCCCCCGGCCAGGTTTCCAGGAAATCCAATTCTGATCACTCATCTTTTTCAATAAAATCTTTACATTCCGTGTCGAGCAATATAATCTGTCCGCTAATTCTTCTAATGTAATGGGCTGCGGTTTATGCTCAACACCATGCTCAAAACCCGCACGTAGCTCCAGAAAATGAGTAAGTAGCTGCATCTTCAACGTCCTTTCTAAAAGGGGAAATCATTGAAGTGAATTATACTCTTTTTGTTCCCCTTATTCTAGCGTAAACTAAACGTATCAGGAAAAGAAAGGAAAGTGAACCTCAAATGCAACCAACAGACCTCTATGTTTCAGAGAAATTAATGGAGTGGCAACAGCAAGATTTGGAAAGCCAGTCCCGCGAGCATTGGAAATGGCAATCCGTTAAAAAAAGAARAGTCTACGTCCTTCTAACTAGCTTATTCTTCTGGAATTAATTCGATTACGTATGGAAACCACCACGACAATCAGAATGAGCGCACACAGAATACCAACTCCGTCGACGACTACATCGATGCCGTGCCCCGTTCGGTCCTTCACGAACGATTGRTGCCACTCATCTGTCATTGCGTACAGCAATGAGATTAGGAAGGAGCTGATCAAAGCTATGTTCATTCTGACAGGTTTTGCAAGTAAAGCTATTGACCAAAGCAGGGCAAGCACAGCGTATTCGCTAACGTGCCCTGCTTTTCTTATGAAGAATTCAATCAAATTAATGGGATCTTGCCATGAAATCACTTGATGATCATAGGTAAACTTCACTTTGGGGATATGTTCTTTCAACTTTTCAGTGGAAAATTTCGATTCCAAGTATGGCTTCAAGCTCTGCTGCTGGTATGGCTCGGCAGATTTCATATAGATGAAAGCCATCCATAGAATGGCTGCCACTAGGAACACGTAGAATACCGTCTTCGATCGTGTTAACTTCGGCATAACGGCCCCTTTCTCTCTCTCACGGATTCATTTTTTTGCGAATACTGAATAGGGCAAAAAATTCAATAACCATTAAATTCACTGCGGATACACCATAAAACGCCATCCCAAACATCATCTGAAACTGATCTGTCGTGACAGACTTCCACCACAAAGCTGCAAGACCCGTCAGCACAATATTTAACGCCGTCGTGATCCAAAAGGAGAACCCTAAACGGTTCGTTTTTCGCATCAAAAGAACACCAATCACAAACGGCACTACGAAAGCGATACCCAAGTAAATCMAATACAATACTGCGTTTGACACTCTACGTCACTCCCAAACGTTCAACTAGTTTATATTACTAGGTTAGCATGAAATTACGGACGAAAACAACGTTCGACCCCCGTTTGCAACAGAATCGACATACAGCATCTAAGATGCACATAAGCTAGAAAAATCCTGAATGACAGGTATTGCCTGCCGCGATATATTCATGTATAATACAAAAAGTCGACGTTTGTAAGCGACATCACGGGGCCTTAGCTCAGCTGGGAGAGCGCATCGCTGGCAGCGATGAGGTCAGGGGTTCGATCCCCCTAGGCTCCATACAATAAAAACCACGATCCTTAGGGATCGTGGTTTTTTGTATGGACCATGGGGGTGAGAACCCCTCAGGGTTCGCCCGCGCGGACGGAGCCGAAGGTGGAGGAGCACGGCGTCTGAATCCACCGCTAAAAGTCCTCGTCGAGTTCACTTCGTCAGCTATTTAAGTAAAGATTCGGACATCCCCCTAGGCTCCATACGAACGAAATAAAAAGAACATATCATCAGACATGTTCTTTTTTTCGTTCTTGAAGCCGTATGGGGGTGAGAACCCCTCAGGGTTCGCCCGCGCGGACGGAGCCGAAGGTGGAGGAGCACGGCGTCTGAATCCACCGCTAAAAGTCTTCGTCGAGTTCACTTCGTCAGCTATTTAAGTAAAGATTCGGACATCCCCCTAGGCTCCATACGAACGAAATAAAAAGAACATATCATCAGACATGTTCTTTTTTTCGTTCTTGAAGCCGTATGGGGATGAGAACCCCTGAGGGGTTCGCCCGCGCGGACGGAGCCGAAGGTGGAGGAGCACGGCGTCTGAATCCACCGCTAAAAGTCCTCATCGAGTTCGCTTCGTCAGCCATTTAAATCAGGATTCGGACATCCCTTCTCCCAACCTACAAATAATGCATCGTTACCTCACTTCGAACTAAAAATCTTGCATTAATACCCGTCTGCCCGATTCCCTTAGAAATGTAGTAAACCCCATATTGATTCTTATGTAGACCCTTATATATCCCCATGCGAGGCAATTTACCCGCGTCTTTTATTCTAAATAAAAATGGCAGATTAAATTGTTTGCCATGCAGATGTCCAGCCATTAAATAGTCGTATGACTTATTTAAATCTAGAACGATATTCGGATCGTGCGTAATAATGACTTTCGTTTTAGTTTGATCAACTTTTTGAAAGGATTTTTCTATATTGCTCTTGCCTGAATCAAAATCATCAATGCCAATTAGTTCGATTTGATCTAGATGCACTGTTTCATTTCTTAATACATGTAAGCCATACTTCCTTAATAGTTTGATTACATCCATGACATTTTTTTGCTGATAATCATGATTGCCGAGTACGCAATAAATCGGTATTTGACCAACAGTCATAGCTCTTAGATACTTTTCTAATTTGAAGAGACTTTTACGTTGTTTGGTAAAATCACCCGTAATACAAATAAGGTTTGGTTTTTCTTTATTGATAATCGTAGTTAGTCTTGTAGGACTAATTCTTAATCGTTCTACATGCAAGTCACTAATCTGTAGGATTTTTAAATTTAAATCCAGTGGATAGCTAATCCGTTCAATTTTTAGCCATTGTGTAGGTAAGATGAAAAGAATATAGACCAATAGAATTAGAATCACTATGTATACAAAGATCATTTCACCATTCTCCTCACATACAAGATTCATTTTGATGAAGTAATATGTATTCAAGATAATCTGGAATATCCCTTTTATTATTTCACGAGCATAATCGGCTACTGGTTTCCGGGCATCCGTGATTAACAAGTCCTAGTTATGACTATAATTTAATTTAGTATATAATTAGGAGAGATTGAACTATGGATACGATTATTCTCTATTCCGTGTGGATCGTGACAGCAATTTTCTTAGTTATTTTCATAAGAAGAAAGAATTTATTAAGAGCGCAATTAAGTTTCATGTTCATGCAAGTCCCAACTTGGTTATTCGGTACATTAGTTGTTAAGGGAAGATTAATAGAATACCCTGTTGGTTTTCTTAGCGTTGTCTATAAAGCAAGTTTTACCTTTGAATACTTTGTTTTCCCAGCTATAAGTGCCATTTTCAACGTGCACTTCCCTCGTAATAAATCATGGCTGATTAAAACGATGTATACACTTAGTTTCCCATCCATCATGACAGTAGTCGAGGTTTTACTAGAAAAGAACACCGATTTAATAAAATACTTAAATTGGACATGGTATCTGAGTTTCATCACGATAACGATCACGTTATTATTATCCTATTGGTATTACCTATGGTTTTTTAAGAAAATGAAGAAAATGCACKCCGAAGAAGATCATTAACGTCGTCTTCATGAAGGAGATCGATTATGAATAAGCGTTATAACCTTGCATGTATGAGCTTAATCCTACTACTTGTACTACCTGCATGCTTCTGGTCCACAGATTCCGAACCTTCCTCCACGACATCGAGCAGCATTTCCCTGACTCCTATTTTCGAGCCAAATAACTTTGACCATCCCGTTGGACTTGAGCATCGTGTTAACTCACCGCAACTTCTGTATATCGTAGAACAGCCTGGTAGAATCATCAGCGTGAACAAGGATAAGCCAAAGGAAAAGCCCGCTCTTATGCTAGATATTACGGGTCGCGTCAATGATAGTGGAAACGAACAAGGCTTGCTAGGACTAGCCTTCCATCCGAAGGATCCAACGTTGGCCTATGTGAACTACACGACGGAGACCCATACAATCATCGCTCGCTATAACACGCTTCCTAACAATCCCTCTTTACTGGATCCAACTAGCGAGCAAGTGCTCTTTACTTTTAAGCAGCCCTACCCGAATCACAATGGCGGGCAACTCGCTTTCGGCCCAGATGGTTATTTGTACATAGCGACGGGAGACGGTGGCAGCAGTGGAGATCCTCAGAATAATAGTCAAAACCTTCAGTCCCTGCTAGGCAAAATACTTCGTATCGACGTCGACAAGCCAGCCAATGGGCTTCTTTATGCAATTCCAGCTGACAATCCTTTTATTGGCAAAGGGGCAAAGGAAATCTATGCCTACGGACTGCGGAATCCATGGCGATTCAGTTTCGATACCGTAACAGGAAAGCTTTGGGCAGCCGATGTTGGCCAGAATCGATTCGAAGAAATTAATCTCATTGAAAAAGGTAAAAACTATGGGTGGCATATTCAAGAAGGATTTGAATGCTACGAACCAAAAGAAGGTTGCAATAAGACTGGCTTAGAGCAACCGCTGTTTACCTATGGTCGTGATCAAGGCGTATCCATTACCGGAGGTTATGTGTATAGGGGCACGAAACTCCCCGAGCTTATCGGCTGGTACGTGTACGCAGATTATGGTACGGGGAACATTTGGGCATTATCTCAACAAAGTGACGGAACAATCAAGAACCGAATTTTACTAGCATCCGGTTTGAATATTGCTTCCTTCGGTACGGACGCGGCAGGCGAGCTTTACCTGTCCACACAAGATGGAAAGATCATGAAAATCGTTTAATTATAGCCGATCAAAATTTAAATCTTGAAGTCTCCCAAAGCTTATCGAGAAGAAGGATAGGCACAATGCCCATCCTCCATCCAAATGCTCAACTCAGAAACCCCCATGAGATCATGAGGGTTTTAGTCAACCCTTCGTGTGCATTTTAGGTTGTTAGGTCTCTGTCATAATACCTCCATTTACATGGAGAACTTGACCTGTAACGAAAGAGGAGTCATCCGAAGCTAAATAAATGTAGGTAGGAGCCAATTCGAACGGTTGACCAGCTCGCTTCATTGGCGTTTCTAGTCCAAAGGTTTTCACATATTCAGCTGAATAGCTAGATACGATTAATGGTGTCCAGATGGGACCTGGTGCCACTGCGTTTACCCGAATTCCACGCTCTACTAGTTGAAGGGACAAAGAGCGCGTAAAGGATACCACAGCTCCTTTCGTTGATGAATAATCAACCAGTAATGGTGCTCCAGCATAGGCAGTAACAGAGGCTGTACTAATGATCGCGCTTCCGGGGTGCAGGTAAGGAAGTGCTGCTTTTGTCAAATTAAAGTGAGGGAAAATATTGGTACGATACGTATCTTCCAACTGTTCGTTCGTGATGTCCATAATGCTTTTCTGAGGGAATTGGACACCTTGATTTAATACTAATACGTTGATTTTCCCATAACACTCCAAGGTTTTTTGGACTATTTCCATAGAGAAGTCCGGATGGCGAAGATCGCCTTCGATCAACAAACAACGACCACCGTATTGCTCTACCATCTGCTTGGTCGCGACTGCGTCTTCACGTTCGTACAGATAGACAATAGCTACGTCTGCACCCTCTTTGGCAAATCCAATCGCTACCGCACGTCCAATACCACTGTCCCCACCTGTAATAATGGCAACTTTGCCTGACAATTTCTCACTCCCCTTGTATGCGGGGTTATCCGATATGGGAATAGGGTTCATTATATATTCCAGCCCAGGCTGTTGGTCTTGATGCTGGGGTGGGAACGTAATGGGTACCTGCTTGCATTTCGTTTCTTGGCTGTAGTAAGGGTAGATCGGAATCATTGGTGGACCTCCATTTTCGTATGTTGATCCATGATATTCACCTAGTCGATGAATGGTCCCTTACTCTCTGCATCGCCATTCCATGTTCTTCGCGCATATCGTCTACGCCAATACTCGTATCCTTTTCAACGTCATTACTACTTCTATTAAAGCTCTCTAGCTCCGCACAATTGACGTACTTGAACCAAAATTCATAACGATATGTGTTTCAGATTCAAGATGGCTGAACATATGCGTTCCTAGAATACCGCAGTGCCCTTGGAGCCTCGGTAGTCCTCTGAGCATAAAGAAAAACCCCTCGAAATAGCTATTTTCTAAAAATAACACTCTCGTAACCTTCCAGCCACAGCTCAGAAGAGTCCTCCGCTAACCGGTAGTTGCCCGTCCCTGTTTGATAGATCACATTTTTCCAATCATGGATATCATCCTCATCTACCAGGCTATCGTCTTTCTTAATCCAATCTGGGCTTGGGAGCGCCGTATAATTTTCATACATATAACCCGGCTGTTCCTCTGATATGTCACTTGTTCTAAGCAGAACATCGCCATGTTCCGTCACTGTGATCGCTGAATTATTTTGCCCATCTTCCGATACACTCGGATTCTGGGGATCAAGTATCCAATCATCCCCGTTCACAACGAATTTATAGAGATGCCTCCCCTTCGGAATCGGAAGTTCAAGCTCCCAGACATTCTCCCCCTCCGTTTTATACATAAAGTTCCTATCGCCATTCCAATTGTTAAAAGTCCCTGCAACCGCAACACTTTCTATCTGGTTATCCGTCGTAAACATGAACCGTACACCTTGTGAACCTTTTGTTGGAAAATGAGACATGGATGTGTATCTCCTTTTTGTGTGAAGGTTGTGATCACTTATTCCTCCTCACATGGTAGCTGTTATGGAATAACCTGCCAATGTCTGTTTCTACTCAGTTATGATGCGATTATGTTCCATTAATTCGTCCATCCTGCATATATTAATGACTTTGATACAAACTAAGATGTCTTGCCTAACCCAAACAAACTTGGAGGAGTGATGTTCATGCGCGAGGGATTGATTCCTACTGTTCTTGGAACTGTCGTTTCTGCATCTGGTGCTACTATGCTAAAAAGCAAGTATAAGCTTCTTGGTGTTGGTGTGCTTGGCTTCGGCGTTGCTCATGTGATTCTTGGAGCAATTGATTTGGTGGAACATCGTTAGGTTGGTAAGACTAAGAGGGAGGTCCTTAGGGACCTCCCTCTTTGCTTACTCCGCTTAGAACTCGATTGTTTACGTGCGTTTAATTAGGCTAACTTCGTTCCAAGCTGCTTTACTTTCTCCAACCACTTGACTCGTTTCTCTAGCGAAGATGACTTAACTGGTCCTATCTCGGTAAGACGTACAGGCGTAATCCCGCAGAATTGTAATATATTATTTTTCATAATTCGATAACCCGCATGCTTATAGATCCATCGACTGTACCAAGCTGGGGTATCCGTTGTCACAATGAGATGCGCTGATTTACCTACGAGCAGCTTATCCCAGAGTACAGACTTCTCCCGATATTTGAAAGCGAAGCCAGATAAGAAAATACGATCAACAAATCCTTTCAGCAACGCTGGCATCGCCCCCCACCAGGTTGGATAAACGAAGACTAGATGATCAGCCCAGTGGATGAGATCCTGCGCTTGCAGTAAATCCTCTTCGAGCTCTGTACGCTTACGATAACCAAACTGCAGATTCGGATCAAACGTTAAGGAATGAAGATCAATCCTCTGAATGTCAACCTTATTGTGTGAGACCCCTTCGATATACGCATTCGTTAACGCTGCACAATAGCTTTGCGGGTCCGGATGTCCATTAATGACTAGAATATTCGATTTCAAGATGATTTCCTCCTTATTTGCGACTATAATCAGCATAGAATGAATGCGATTTGATTGGAATGATGAAACACGCAAACCAATTGCTGATTCACGCAAAGGAGGGATTTTCAACTTGAAAAGCCAAGGTGTTGCCATTTCTATGGTGTACCCCATTCTGAAAACGGTGGTACAAAAAGGCTTTGATTCGGAGCAATTTTGTAAGTATGCTTCCTTTGACGGCAGTCTTCTCCAGGATGTAGAGGCACGCATCTCAGGCGAGGAATTGGAGCGATTAACGATAGCCGCGGCCCATTATACGCAGGATAATCATTTCGGCTTACATCAAGGACAGATCATGGAATTCGCCGATATGGGCATCCTTGGCTATGTCATGATGCATTCCCAAACCGTTGGCGATGCGTTAGCAGCTTACCAACGATATAATGTGCTGCTATGCAGCGGATTCAATTTGGATTGGGACGTGGATGGCGAAGATGTACGGATATCCATGTTTCTACAGCATCCCGGACAGGGGCAGATGTCCCGTCATTGTATAGAAGATATGGCCAGCTCCTTATTCCGATTGATAGGGAGACTCAGTAACCGTGTAATCCCACTTCTGGAGGTCGCATTTCGGCACGAAGCAACGGTAGAATTAACTCCTTATCAACCCGTATTTGGACGAATCCCCCGCTTCGCTGCGAATAGCAATTACTTGCGTTTCAGCAAGGATGTGTTGCATTACCCTGTCCTCTATTCCGATGCTAAGTTACTGAGCATATTTGAGAATATCGCACAAGAAACTAGACAGGAGCTGACGCAAGCTAGTCGACTCACTGAGCAAGTTATCCAGTGGATACGCACGTGTATGCCGTCCTATTTCCCATCCTTGCAGCAAACGGCAGATTTCCTCCAAATGAGCTCACGTACACTTCAACATAAATTGAAAGAAGAGAATACGACATATAACGATCTCTCTATTCAAGTACGTAAAGAATTAGCCATGGGCTACCTTCGCAAATGGGAGTTTTCCGTTGGGGACATCGCTTATGTGCTCCATTTTTCCGAACCTAGTGCCTTTCAAAATGCTTTTAAAAAATGGACTGGCTTAACGCCTGGACAATATCGAGCTACGATCCAAAGTGGACAAATGCGCGTGAATGGCTGAGGATATTGCTCAGTCAAATGGTGGGGAACGACGCATGATGTTCATACAATCGTAATTTACAAACAAATGATGGGGAACGACGCTGCTGGGGTTGACTCTTGTGGCGTATTTCTTTTTATCCATTTACAAACCGACGGTCTGTTTATATAATGAGGTTATGGATTTATTTCCAAAAGACGGAGGATTGTGCCTATGAAGAATGAGGAACGTAGAGAAATCACCACACGAAAGCTCCTCGAAGCGACGAAAGCGCTGTTGAAGGAAAAAGGCTGCCACGCTATCACGATGAAAGACATCATGGATCAATCATCGCTTTCCAAAGGAGCAATCTTTCATTATGTGAAGAGTAAGGACGAAATTTATGCGATGGTGCTGCACGAGCGACTTGAAGAAACGAATACGAAATTCATGAAGGAGACGGAACACGCTKCCAAATCCTTTGAGGGACCAATGCAAAGCATCACTCATAATCTCATCGCGCTAGAAGATTCTCATGATATCACGAATAAAATACTCAAATACTTACTTGGCAAGGAAGATGATCCTACCGTTGCGGATGTGTTGCAGCATTTTTATGAGCGATCCGTTTCATTTGCCAAAAATTGGATCACAATTGGTCAACTCCACGGTGTCATTATGGATAACGTTAACCCGGACCAAACAGCTGAAATGTTCGTCCTGCTCTCCCTTGGATTACGTGTCCGTTCATCTTTTGCCTCGACAACCACGCAGATCTCCACTGAGGTGTCTACATTTATGTCCACCATTTTGAAAAACCAATCCAAATAAGTTCTCTAGGAGGTATTCGCATGGCACCTTTCATTGCCTTGATGTCATCTTTTCTACTTTTTGCGGAATAGGTTCTCTCGGATGGTCTTATTTCGATGATTGGCACACCGCACTGCAAGGAGCAGTCGCTGTCATGTTTCTGCTTACAGCCTCCGCACATTGGGGTAAAAGACGTCTAGATCTGATTCGGATGGTCCCTCCTGCTTTCCCAAGACCCGCCTCGATCGTCACCATTACGGGCTACTTAGAAATCGCAGGTTCTATCGGGATACTGATTCCCGTTGTGTCACTGGCTGCCTCGATTGGTCTATTGTTCTTGCTGCTTGCTATGTTTCCCGCTAATGTACTCGCTGCTCGCAAGTAGTTGACCATTGGCGGCAAACCAGTGCCTCGATTTACAGTTCGGATCGTACTGCAACTCGTTTTTATCGCGGCTGTCGTGTTGGCATCACCTTGGTTTGGGAATTAGCTGGGATGATATATCAGTTAAGATGCGCATGAATTAAACAATATTTGTGATACAATACCTAATAAAAGGAGCTGCTGACATGCAAAAAATCTCTCCATTCTTATGGTTCGACGGCAATGCCGAAGAGGCAATGAACTTCTACACGTCCATTTTCAGCGATTCCAAAATTGAAAGTATCAATCGCTCTGGGCCTGAGGGAAGAGTTATATCAGGAACATTTGTGCTTGGTGGAGTGCGGTATATGGCGTTAAATGGCGGGCCTCATTATAAATTAACTCCTGCTTTTTCGCTATATGTCAACTGCGAGTCACAGGATGAGATCGACACCTTGTGGGAGAAATTGTCTGAAGGCGGCCAGCCTCAACGTTGCGGTTGGGTACAGGATAAATTCGGCCTGTCCTGGCAGATCATCCCGAGCACCCTAGGGGAACTACTCAATGCCGAAGATCGCGTGAAAGCGGCTCGTGTGATGAACGCGATGCTCGGCATGCAAAAGATTGATATCGCCGCGCTTAAGCAAGCTTACGAGGGATAAGTACGAAAAAGAGCAGCAACGGGGGCGAATTCGGCCCCGTTCGCTTGCTCTCCGCACTGTAACGATGAAAAACATCGTTACAGCGGCGCATGGCATGTCGGAATGCCCCAAAGATGCGAAAGAACACTTATTTTCAGCGAAAACGACTACTCATCGCCAAATGCGTGCGAAAAGGCAACCTTTTGCACCGAAACGCCACATAAATGAGCCCACGGGCAGAAATAGTTGCACATTTGCAACCATTTCTGCTCGTGGGCTCTTTCCCTTACAAAAGGTTGCACTTTCGCAATTTTGCATATTTACAGCTACTTTAGTCGCATCACGCACAAGGTGAAATGGAGAAATGTCATCCTTTATTATCGCACTTGTCACCAAAAGAGGGTCCCCCACCAGTACCATGGCTTCTAGGGGGCCCACTTTTTCTCATAACACGGACTATTTTCGGTGAGCTTCAAATCGGATCACGGCTTTATGTACACACGCACTTTCCAAGATCTTGACGGCCATCAATGGGAATTATTCTGGATGGATCCGAAAGCTGTGAATCAATTTGCATACAAGAGGTAGTGAGAGAATCTTACGCCTCTTTTTATACGTATTCCCTTATCCGCCTATTGCCCCTTCAATCGCCCAACATTGACCAAGCATATTCTTTGTTTTATACGGCATATTCTTGGAAATACTAACCTTACTTCTACTCTCTCTCTAGCAGGATAAGGGTCGTCGTTGTATGATAGAAGAGATTCCTAATCCTAGAAGATGAGGCTAATGGTGACATCCATGATGAAACTTCGCAGTCCAATCAAGACTTTGCGTGGCAAGATTCTGATCTCCTTATTTTTCCTGATCATACTTCCAGTTGTGATCATCCTATACCGATTCTATAAGTCTTCTGAAGATATTGTGCAAATTCAGCTCAACCAATCCAATCAAGCCGCCGTATCCCAAAAAGCCACAGCCATGAATGAGATGGCCGTTCGCATGATCACCGCGTCTAGTCTGATTATTAATGATCCAGAGACGGAGAAATTTCTGAAAGAGCCTGCGGATTGGTCCAATAACTACCTTTCCTTCATTAAGCTCACAAGCCTGCAAAAAAAAATGTCTAACGTCAAAGATCTCCTTCTCGACAGTACGACACAGCTTGGATTATACGACAACAGAGGGTTTACACATACGACCTGGTCTGCCGTTACGCCAACGAATGTTCAATCCTTCTATAAGGAAAGCTGGTACGAACCTACGCTGAAACGCAATGGTTTTCCTTATTGGACGGTTCCCTACTCACTTCCTTCATCCAATAATAAACAAGATCTGATCGTCATGACGAGACAAATTAATGGCGAATATACGAGTAACTATGGTGTGTTTTTTATCAGCGTACCGATCCCAGTTTTCTTCTACCCGAAAGCCGAGATCCAGAAGCAACAAGCTGCAGGCATAACCTCTGTCCTCGTCGATGAAGACCAGAATCTCTTAATCGGTGATCGTGCAGCTGCAGATTTGTTGGCGAATCATGCCCTTCAGAACGTTCGTACCAATGTAAATGGCATTCAAGAAGTGAAAATCAATGACCATATTTATTTTATGAATGACGCTTTCGTACCACAGCTAGGTTGGCGGCTAGTCCAATTCATGAATCAGAAGGATTTCGTCACCCAGCTTAGTCGGGAAAAAGACAAATCCATCACCTGGGTTGTCGCCTGGTTCCTTCTATTTGCCATCGCCTTCATCATACTCATGCTTCGTGTAACGAGTCCTTTCAAACAATTGGCCAAATCCATGACCAAGGTTGGTAAAGGGGAATTTAATACACTGGTTACGATAAAAGGGGAAGACGAGATTGCCCTGCTTGGCAATAACTTCAATCGCATGGTGCTGCATCTGCAAGATCTCATATCCGACTTATATGATGAGCAGCGGCGCAAGCAGAAAGCACAGTTCCAAGCACTTCAAGCGCAAATTAATCCGCATTTTCTACTCAATACACTCAATTCAATCAAATGGATGGCACTGCTTTCTGGTGCTGATCATATCAGTGAAATGATTACCAAACTGGGTAAACTGCTGAATTTCACCATGCGGAATGAACAAGAATTCGTCACGTTGCAAGAAGAACTGGACTATTTACAAGTGTACTTATCTCTCCAGGAAATTCGATATCATGATCAGATCACATTTACTTATCACATTCCGGAAGCGCTGCTTGACTGCGAAGTGCTAAAATTCACGCTGCAGCCTGCCGTAGAGAACAGTATTATTCATGGCAATCGGTTCCCGCTTCTTATTGAGCTTCAAGCTGAAGAAGTTAATGGGAATCTGCATATTGTGATGCAGGATAACGGTGTAGGCATGAGTATGGAGATGATTGGGCAAGTCGAATCTTCTCTGAATCAGCCACACGCAAAGTTCAGCGGCATCGGTATACGCAATGTAAATGAACGAATTAAGCTCCACTTTGGCATGCAGTACGGCATGCACATCTCAAGCGTAGAGGGCGAAGGCGTCCGACTATTATTGGTACTGCCTTTGAAAAGGAGGAATACAGATGCTGAGAATTCTGATCGTTGATGATGAGATCCYTGTGCGCATTGGCTTAAAAACGATCATTCCGAGAGATAACGAAGAGTTCCAGGTCATAGGAGAAGCTGCTAATGGGTTGGAAGCTTTGAAAATATTAGAATCGCAGGCTTGCGACGTCGTACTTACGGATATTCGGATGCCGGAGATGGACGGGCTTGAACTATTGAGACAGATTCGTGAACGCTGGCCGGCGATCAAATGTCTCATTTTATCCAATCATAACGACTTCAACTATGTCCAACAGGCATTACGCCTAGGTGCCATCGAATATGTCACGAAATTAGAAATCAATCCCTCCGAGCTAATGGAGAAGCTCCGCGCAATCCAGGATCAATTACAACTGGAGAAACAAGGCCAGAATGCAAGAACGCAGCTTGAGCAGAAGGTGAATCAATATAGCAACGAGGTCAAAGAAAAACGGTTGCGCGAGCTCCTCCAAGGCCATGTTTCCCGCGGGGAAATCGAACAAGTATGGCGAGAATTCCAACTGGAACTATTCAATACCCCCTTATCAGCGGCGGTGATCCAGATCGATTCTTACGATGAATTAACGCAAAATAACCGTTTCCAAAGCGATCGTCTTTTGACATACACGGTAAAAAATGTCCTCAATGAGATTCTTAAGAAGTATGGCAATGGCGAGCTAGTTGAGATGGCAGTTGGAAAGTTCTGCGTCCTTACTGGTCAAATCAACGCGAACATGTTGGTCGAAATGCAGAATGCTGTACAAGTTTTTTTGAAAATATCGCTAGCCATCGGTGTGTCCCCCTCCAACGAGGATACATTTGCTCTGCATCAAGCCTATGAAAAAGCAGACCATGCCTTAAGCTACCGGTTCTACTACGGGGGCTCATGCATCGTTTACTATGATCATTTACATGGTTCACCTCCCACGCTATCTGAGCCATGGCAGGAAGAAGAATGGATGAAACGTATCGAAGAAGGTGACGAAATCGGCTTACGTGAGAAGATTACCGCCTGGACAGAGGAGCTTTGCCGCAATAAGAATATTCCTCCTGCCCTATTGCGAGAGCAGTGGCTTGGTCTGCTTCATATTTTCGCACGCTGCCTGAAGGCCGAAGGCGGCGATATTTACTCCGTTACCCTTCATGAGCAGCAATATCCGTACCACGTCATTCGCAATGCTGAAACTTTGCAGGCGATATCCGACTGGTTCATCGGATGGCTGCCCGTCTTTCTGGCGTACAAGCGTGAGCATGGGAAAGAGAAACTCCGACCGGAGATTCAAATGGTGATCCGTCAAATTATGGAGAAGTACAATTTACCCCTCAAAGTAGCTGATTTAGCCAGTACCGTTGGTTATACAGAGAATTATTTGAGTATTTTGTTCAAAAAAGAAACCGGCAAAACGATCACCGATTATATGACTAATGTTCGGATGAAAAATGCCCGCGAACTGCTCAAGAATCCGGATTACAAAATTTTCGAAATTTCTGAGCTCATCGGGTATGCCGATCCGAATCATTTCAGCCGCAGCTTCAAGCAAATGGAAGGCATGTATCCGACCGAATTCCGAAAGCTCGTCTTCGGTCATCGAACATCATAGAATAATGCTTACTTCGTAAAGAATACTCCGTGTCTTTTTGGGAAAATATGCATTACGATTTAACTACCAAAAGAAAAGGGGATGAACAAATGAAAAAAGTATTTGGCATGGGGGCATCAATCGCCCTTGCAGTAAGCGTTCTCGTAACCGGTTGCTCCAAAACACCCGAAGCTTCACCTTCCGCTGCTGCAACAGTGGCTGCCACAGCTGCTCCTACACCTGAAGCACAGAAACCAGTTACCCTTAAATTCTGGGGAGGCGTTCCGCCAGAAAGCGGACCACAAGATGCCGTCGACGCTTGGAATAAAGCGAATCCGAACATTAAAGTAGAATATACACGGTATGTCAATGACGACCCGGGCAACCTGAAGCTCGAAACAGCCCTGCTCTCCAATACGGATGCGCCAGATATTTATATGAACTACGGTGATGCCTATATGACGAAACGCCAAGCTGCTGGCATGGCAGAGCCATTGGATGATCTGATTGCCAAAGCAGGCTTCGATGTGGAGGGCATTATCGGGGCAGCGAACATTAAGAAATTCGCAGACGGCAAATATTATTATCTGCCTGCTAACAAGAACGTAGGCGCTGTCCTTTTCAATATGAAAGCCTTGGATGCAGCAGGCGAGAAACTGCCTACGGCATGGACATGGGACGATTTCAGTGCAATGGCCACCAAGCTTAACAAAGGTGCTATGAAGGGTACAATGCTAGATCCAGCTTTGAATTGGTTTGGTGATACGGTTCTACAAACAGCCAAACCGCAAGACTGGGTAATCGCTGCAGATGGCACTTCCAATTTCAATAGCCCAGCTATGAAGAAAGGCTTGGAAATGCAGAAGAGCTTGGAAGACAAAGGTGTTATGATGAAATATTCCGAAGCTGTTGCCGGTAAGATTACGGTGCAAAATGAGCTTCTGACAGGTAAAACAGCAATGTCTGCTACCGCTATTTACATCATCCGCTATATCAAGGACATTAAGAGCTTCCCGCATGATTTCAAAGTCGCATTCGCTCCTTATCCGCAATTCACAGCAGGCAGCAACATTAATCCAGGCGGCGGTATGGGTGATTATATGTCCATTAATAAAAACAGTAAAAACAAAGAAGCTGCCTTTAAATTTATCTCTTGGTACTTACAAGAAGGCAACATGGCCATGGTGCCAGGCGGCCGTATTCCAACGAATAAAAAAGCAGATGCTGGTAAAATCGCTTCTATCCTCATCGGTGATGCGAAGGATCTGATAGACGAAGCCTCCTTGAAAGCACTGCTAGCTGGCAATTACACATTCCCAACGTCCTACAACGTACCTGTTCCAACTGAACTAAGAGCCATCTTTAAAGATGAGATGGAGAAATATCTGCTTGGTGCTCAACCGCTTGACAAGGCTTTGGACACAATGAAAACGCGTGCGGATACGACGATCAAAGGCGCTAAAAAATAAGGCAAATTCATTCTCAGTCATTTGGAAACCTCTAGCAGATTCTTGCTGGAGGTTTTTTCAATGAAACTACAGAAAAGATCACGTTCACGCTATGGGAATTCTTTCATTCGCTTGGTAAAGTTACGTTAACACATGAATTCGAAAGGGTGGCTTACGAATGAAACGACATTTCTGGCAGAACGCCAAATTCAGGGAAAACCTTGCAGGCTACCTGTTCATTTTGCCCAACTTCTCAGGGTACCTTATCTTTATATTGCTGCCGATCCTATTCAGTTTGTACCTCGTATTCGTAGATTGGGAATATCTCAAAGGGTTTTCGGGGATCGAATGGGTGGGCTTAGATAATTTCAAAGCGCTGGGCAGTGATCCGAAATTCGTGAAAGCGCTCAAAAATAATATGGTCTTTACACTAGTCAGCGTTCCTGGCTCTATCATTATAGGACTGCTGTTTGCTGTCGTACTGAACAAGTATGTGTTTTTCAAGCAGACACTGCGAACACTGATCTTCCTGCCCTATGTCAGCTCACTCGTCGCTGTATCTGTCATTTGGAGCATTATGTATCGTGCGTCCGATGGTCCGATCAACCAGTTGCTCAAGTCCGTTGGCATTGATCATCCACCAGGTTGGTTGTCGAGCCCGAATTCTGCTCTTTTCGCGATAATCATTATGCAGGTGTGGGTAACGATCGGATACGCGATGGTCATTTACTTGGCCGGATTGCAAGGGATTTCCAAGGATTTGTACGAGGCATCCGATATTGATGGTGCTTCGAAAATTCGTCAGTTTTTCCAAATTACTATTCCTATGCTCACGCCAACCACCTTTCTCGTTGCCATTACTCTCATTATCGGCTCCTTCCAGATCTTCGGACCCGTCAACATTATGACACAGGGTGGTCCTATAGATTCGACGATGGTACTTTCCTATCACATTTACTTACTCGCATTCCGATTCTACAAAATGGGCTATGCCGCTACCGTGTCTTGGGTACTATTCGCCATCATCTTCGTCGTCACGATCATTCAATGGCAGAGCCAGAAACGTTGGCAGCAGCACTTCTAATTGTAAAGGAGCAACCCCTATGGAAACGATCGTCCCTCTTGAAACTACACGAAAAACAACTATTGCCACTATCAGAAAGGGCAGCTTCTGGTTGAAGATCCTCCTTACCATCATCTTGGGAGCGATCTCCATCGTTATGATTCTGCCTTTTCTCTGGATGATATCTACCTCTTTCAAAATTAATGGCGAAGTATTCAAATATCCGATCGATTGGATTCCGAATACATGGCATTTTGAGAATTATAAGAAAGTCTGGGCCGGCACAGATCCATTCTATTTATTCTATTGGAACTCAATCAAAATTACGGGAATCACTGTTGCTGGCAACCTACTTACGAGTGCCATGGCTGGCTACGCTTTTGCCAAAATACGCTTCAAAGGCCGTAACTTTCTGTTTCTGCTTTATTTATCGACGATGATGATTCCGGGCCAGGTGTTGCTTGTCCCTCGCTTCATCTTGTTCGATCAGCTGCAGCTGATCAATACACACGCTTCCATTATTTTACCAGGTTTATTTACCGTATTCGGCACCTTCTTGATGCGTCAGTTCTTCATCAGCCTTCCGAACGAACTGCTGGAAGCAGGTCGTGTTGATGGATCGGGCTACTGGCGAACCTTCTGGCAAATTTGTTTGCCTTTGATCAAGCCTGCGCTAGTCACACTCTTGATTCTCTCTTTTACTTGGCATTGGAACGAATACGAAACCCCGCTGATTATGCTTCGAGAGAAAGACTTGTACACGATTCCATTAGGCTTAACGAGTTATGTTGAAGAGTTCGGTACGAATTATGTCCTCACCATGGCAGCTTCCGTTTCTGGGCTTGTTCCTCTGCTCATCGTCGTGGTTGTTTGTCAAAAATGGTTCGTAGAGGGAATTGCAAGCTCGGGATTGAAAGGCTAGTCTCACAAAAAAGGAATGAATTAAGCATTCGTTAAAATGAGAAAAGGCTATCTCTTGTAGATATTCTACTTGAAATAGCCTTATTTTTTATTTCGGGTAATATGAGAATCCCGGATATTTGACGACAGGCCACTTTTCTTTGCGCAGCGCATTCAACACCTCTGGACCGACGTYCAAATTCGTACTAACCAGATCGCGTGGCGTAAGCGCCATCCATTGATTTAACGACACATCCTCAAACCGATCACTCTTGAACATCTCCAAAAACCATAACGATTGTGTACCCGTGTTCTGTATATAATGTCCCAATGCAAATGGCACATAACCAACATCACCAGCGCGATAATCGAATGTACGAGCATTGCCATTCCCAGCGAAAACGGTCATGCGTCCCTGTCCTGTCAGATAGTACTGCCATTCATCGTTATTCGGATGCCAATGCAACTCTCTCATTCCGCCAGGTTCAATCTCAACTAGCGCTGCTGCAATATTTTTGGATATCGGAAAATTAGTAGAATCTACGATCCTGACGCTGCCGCCTGGTGTTTTGATCGGGGGTTGCGCGAGCAGTCGATGCTTAAAACTAAGCGGAATCGTCCCATAAGGGGAATCTACTTTCTGGCTTTCGATTGGACCAGGAACCTTGTCTTGATAGATATAAACTTGCTCTTGGGGAATGTTGTTAAAAGCACTCATGGGAACGCCAAAATTGGCGGAAAGCACATCTTTCGGCGTTCGTGAAAACCAATCGGAGATGGAGATTGTGTTAAGATCCGAGAAATTACCATCATCAAATACCAAGAGGAATTCACAATGCTCTAATCCCTGAATGGAGTGAGGGAGTCCTGGAGGGAAATACCAAAGATCCCCTGGACCCACATCGGCAATAAAATTCCGCCCCTCTTGGTCAATCGACGTGATCCGAGCTGATCCTAAAATCATATAGGACCATTCGGCTTGTTGGTGCCAATGCAATTCGCGAACACCACCAGGCGTCAAACTCATGTTGACACCCGCCATCGTGGTTGCAATTGGTAATTCCCTAACCGTAACTTCTCGTGACCAGCCTCCAAAATTTAATTTCATCGACGTATCGGAAAATGAAAATTTCAAATTCGGCAGCAAGCCAGAGTCTGTTACTGGCGGAACTAACATATTGGGGTTTTCCATATCCCTCATAACATCTCGAGGACCGCTATCGATCCCGCCAGCTCCGTCTGGTCGGATCGGCTGAGGTACATTGCCATATATACGCTGATTCCTATTCGGAGTATCCATCTGGTCGTCTCCTTTCCAATAAGCTGAACATACCTTGTATCTCATCCTAATTGATATATGAGACTGCCTCAATGTTCATTACTATCGAACCAAATGGAATAAGATAATGACACGATAAGCTGAAATACCGCTCCCCAGAGGACCTAATTCCTACCCATACACCCGTACTTCAACCACTTCCGCGCAAGGACAACCATTCGTCGCTTCCACGACAAGTCGCAAACGGTCCGTGGCAATGGCGGCCTCCAATTGTAACCTTCTTGTACGTTTCCGATTGTTTGTTACACGTTGCAGGACTTTCCATTCCCCATCCGCCCATGCTTCTAAACGGTAGTCCTTCACTAACTCGGGTCTAACTTCCTCACTCGTCCTGAATGCGTGAAGATTAATTAAATCCTCGTGCACATTGTCATTAAAGGTTACTTGTAGATACCTCAGAATTTGTTCTTCGTCCCAATGAAACTCCAGCCACTCTTCCTTGGCTGCCGTCATCGGCTCCGACATCCATAGATGCGGGGCGCCATACGGCCGCAGATAGCCATTCGTCACCTTTTTCGCTGAGAATGCATTCGTCTCCGACGTGAGTCGGAAGCAGATTGGCTTGCGATCCACGCCATTTTTCATGCTCCACTGAACAACCGGCTGATCCGGTTGATGATTCTCTAGCTTCGGATCCACAATCGGCTTCGTTCCTCGTACAAAAGCAATCGCTCCCGTATGCTGTTGATTGGAATGATAGACCACGACGTGTTCATTCGCTTTGATAATAACGAAAGCGTTCTGCGTCTCGTCAGGCTGCCAACTCAGAGGAAAGCTGATCCATTGCTGTTCCCCAGCTTGCGCAGCAGTCTCCGTCTGCATGATCATCATCGATGGCACATAGTTCTCCGCTCTCCCTGTATCCCACAGCTCTACTTGAATCGTCGTTGCTTGGCTTACATCAACCAGCAGCTCAAAGCCATTTAGCTGCGGTTCAACAGGGAATAGCACCGCCACATCGTCGATCAGTCGCCTAGGCTCCACGGCACGCGACACACTCAACCGTGTTAACGTAGTGGACGCCTCCAACCTTGCCAGCCGCCCAAGATCCTGCTCATCCTCGTTGCGTATACCAATCAACGCGGCATCCTGCTTTAACAGCACTTGCTGAAGCTCCTTATGATGTTTCTGATACAGTTCACGCGGTGTCACTTGTTTCTGAACGCATAGCGCCGCCCCCGTTCCTGCGGCCTCCCCAATCACAGCGCAAGTCGCCATGACGCGTGTCGTACCGAAAGCCACATGGGATGCGCTTATATTACGCCCAGCCATTAGCATGTTGGATACATTGACTGAGTATAAGCTGCGAAACGGAATATGGTAGACGCCATCCGCATGCAAATGCTTCGAACCGCTCTCCGTTGCATACATCCCCTGCGGCGGGTGCAGATCAATGGACCAACCGCCGAAGGCGACGGTGTCCTCAAACCTCGTTTGAGCTAGAATGTCATTCTGGTTCAGCATGTAATCCCCGATGAAACGACGATATTCTCTTTTGCCTGGTAAAGCCCCTACCCATTCTAACGTCATATTCGCTGAATCAAATTGACCTGAATTTTTGATATAATCCCAAATCCCATAAATAACTGACCATAATTCATCGCGAATACGCTCATTCTCATGTACGGTATCTAGCTCGCCGCCCCACTCAATCCACCAATAATGACAGCCCGAATCGCCGCTGCGAATGACACGTTTGATCGGGATCGAGGTCGTTGTGATGTCTTTGGCGAAACTCGGCGGATGGTATTTAACAGGGTGCCCCACGTCTTTGGTATAAAATAAAATCGTACTCCCGAGTGTAATGTCATCTGCGATCTCAGGCGCCCACGCCTCCTGAAACTCTTCTCGCGCCTCCCGGCCGATACGAAATTGGGCCCCCGCCAAGAATCCAATTAGGCCATCCCCCGTACAATCTAGAAACACGTCGCTCTCGAATCGAATGCGCCGCTCCGAACCCATCATCCACCCTGTAACAGAGTGAATGATTCGATTGTTCTCATCCCCATCTGCTTCCACCTCATGTACATCGGTGTTAAGGAAAAGCTGTATATTCGCTTCAGCGCGTACGGCTTCCAGCACGATGAGATCCCATAGATACGGATTCCCGTCAGGATTCTGGAACTGATTCTCTACAAACAACTCGCCCATAATGCCCGTTTCACGTGCGTACCGATTAATGCCATRCGCTGTTGCTCCGCAAACCMACACACGGACTTCACTTGACGAATTGCCCCCGAGTATGGGTCGATTTTGAATCAGTGCCACAGTCTGACCTAATCTTGCAGCAGCTATGGCTGCACACACGCCTGAAAGTCCGCCACCGATGACCGTAATATCTTTTTTTACCGATTCTTCTCTCATTGGATAACCTCCATGAAATCTGTGATTACCCTTATTTTATAGGATTATCGGCGCTATAAACCATGCACGCTTTTAGCATAAACTTATACAAAATTTCAGTAACATGCCTTTCTTCTGCCAAGCTAATCCACTAAGATGAAAGGAGGTAATTCATACCCATAATGATTCGGAATGAGAGAGGATAGGTAAGCGCGATGCAACTTCAAGATGCCGCTCAGACACTGCCAAAGTTGCTCAGTCATATGTATTGGAGGGAGAAATCGGCCTTTCAGCTTCAGGAGGATTTGAATGAATTTTGGGTGCTGTTTGCTGTAGAGAATGGGAGCTTCTCCTACCAGATTCAAGAGCACGAAGGGATCGCTGCATTCGGAGATCTGGTGCTATGTCCACCGGGGGTTATTTTTCGAAGAGAAGTCATTCAGCCCTTATCTTTTCACGTCATGCTGCTGCAATGGTGCGATCCGTTAGGTCATTCGTTAGCAATGGAAACGCATATCCCCTCAGGGAAAATTTCCATCCAAGATCTCAATCGACTGTCATCTAACTATGCCTACTTGAAAAAATGGTTCCAACACGAAGGAAACATTGCCTCCTCCCTGCGTCAACATGTGCTCACAGACCTATGGATGCTGGTTGTGGAAGAGGCTTATTCAGCAAGCCCAGAGGCATTATCTCCTTGGACAGCAGGGATTACGAACAATAAGGATGCCCTCATTTCTGGAGCAACTCAACGTCTGCATGAACTAGCGTCATCCACCTGCATCATGAAAGACATCGCCATGGAACTTGGATTGACACAGGTGCAGTTTACCCGCAGATTCAAAAAATCGACCGGCATGCTGCCGATCGATTACTTAACCACGTTACGTCTGCAGAAGGTACAGCAGCTCTTACTGGATAGTGATATGACCTTGGGGCAGATCGCTGGGCAATGCGGCTTTGAGAACGAATTTTATTTGAGCCGTGTATTCAAAAAACGCATGCATATAACACCCTCTTCCTACCGCAAGCTTCATCGCCTATGAACATGCGAGCCACCTCCTTGACGTTTGCGGGTATTTTTCACATATCAGGAAAAGCTTATATCGAGTCCTATTTATTAGTCCAACACTGCTTAACTTTATTACCACTGTCAAAAAGCACCCCATCCAAATCAGCATCATGGTGATAAACGCTATACTATGTCTCTAGCTGTTCTTCTCTCTTAATTTATTTGCGAAAGGTGGCTCTCTTTCTATGAACGTTCTCATTTTTGGCGCAACGGGGATGGTCGGACAAAGTGTATTGCGTGAATGTTTGCTGGATCCTCAGGTTAACAACGTCGTTTCGATCGGTCGAAGCTCTACGCATCAGAAGCAATCGAAATTCCGTGAGCATGTTCTCAAGGATATTACTAATCTATCTGCATTAACGAATGAGCTTTCAAATATTGATGCTTGCTTCTTCTGCCTCGGCGTTTCATCTGTAGGTATGAGCGAGGAAAAGTATCAGGCAATCACCTACGATCTGACCATGAGTATTGCTAACGGGCTCGTCCAAATCCAACCTAACATGACCTTCGTCTACGTGACTGGTGCCAGCACCGATAGCACAGAGCAAGGCAGCAGCATGTGGGCACGTGTCAAAGGTAAAACGGAAAATGCGCTCCTCAAGCTGCCTTTTAAGTCAGCCTTCATGTTCCGTCCTGGCGCAATTCTGCCGAAGAATGGCGTCAAATCCAAAACTAAGCTATACCAGACCTTCATTGTCATCTTGCGTCCCATTTTCCCTCTGCTACAGAAATGGTTCCCGAATGCCGTCATTGACTCCGAGCAAATTGGCCGTGCCATGATCGCCGTCGCGCGAGACGGATATCCGAAAGCCATTCTGGAGAGCAGCGATATTCGTGAGGCGTCGGGGAAATAGGGGGAGGCATAAACGCCCACTAGATAGACTGACTTTTGATTTAGATGGATTTTCTGTCGTTAATTTCGTCGAAATCAGCTGTTCATGAGCAATAGCTGTATTTTCTGCAGGTAATCTTAACCATTCTATGCCAAAAGTGCCATAGCAGCCGAATTACCTTCATTTTTTACAGGTAATCGGGAAAAGACAGAAAATCGTCAGATTTAACTGTAGATTTTACGGTTACTCGGTTGAGAACGCTGTTGCGAGCAGTCGGAGACGGCCCTAGTTGATTCTAGCATGCAAAAGAGCCTCCCCATTCGGGAGGTTCTGTTCATTTCGGCCACTTCTCTATTGGCCAATCTTTGCACACCTGCTGTCGCGGTGAATGACTCAATCCTATGCTTTGGCAGCTACTTACTTCCCTCGCTACCGACCACAAATGGATGCTCACTCGCCCCATCTCCCGACTCAATCGTCCATACACCATCGTGGTGGAATTTCAGATGCACCTTCTCCGCATCCAAGCGAGGATACAGCCCGACGACGCCCATGAGCATCGCCGCGGCAGGCGGCGAATCGCTGCGATCGCTTCTGGTTCTACCTCTCCAGTTGAGCCACTTCCATCTGAAATAGTAATGTAAACGATTTGACAACCGCGTTGTGCAAGTTCGAATAACGTTCCAGCTGCCCCAACTTCGTTATCATCTGGGTGGGGGGAGAAATGTCGAAAATGTTCTCTCGTGATATCAGGGGATTTCCTTTATACTTAGTTGCAAGAGACGAAGAACGTCCCTGTCCATTTTTCATGAGTGGATAGGGGCGTTTTTCTCATTTTAAAGGAGGAGAGTGACGTATGAATTACGAKGACATGCATGCTGTATGGATTCAAAACCATCTGGACCGCAGAACCGGAGAACGCAGAGGCCGCTTGGAGCGTGGGCATCGGGAAGCAGAAAAACTATTTTGTCAGGGAGTCTGGTGGGAGCTCCGAGGACATTTCGATGAGTTGCACCCAGAATTCGAAGTATTAGATTGGCGTGGACGTTCGTATTTCTGCGACTTCGCTTGGCTGACGAAATTTGTGAAATTAATCATCGAGATCAAAGGATACGGCCCGCACGTGCGAGATATGGACAGGCAGAAGTACTGCAATGAGCTGAACAGGGAAACCTTTTTGGCTGCGATGGGGTATCAGGTCATTTCATTTTCATACGATGATGTCGCGAATCGCCCTGACCTATGTATCACACTGCTGCGCATGTTGATTAGTCGATTTCAGGCTATCACATCACCTGTCAGTCTAGACAATGTGATGGAACGGGAGATTGTTAGGCTAGCTTATACGCTGGCTCAACCTATTCGGCCCATTGATGTTCGAACACATCTGGACATCAACTACCGCTCAACCGTTCGAGTGCTCCAATCACTCTGCGACAAAGGCTGGTTTATCCCGCACGCCGRAGCTGAAGGCAAACATGTGCTTCGTTATGAGTTAGTAAAAAGGGATCATATACGAATGATGTGATGCTATGGCGGGATGGATGGGTGCGGGGGGTGATCATTAAAGCAAATCCTCCCTACTCTCAAAAATGCAAATATACAACCTTTTCTACTAATTTATGGTCGTATTTGGCAAATGCGTGCAAATAGGCAACCTTTTTAACGAATTTCAAGAGAAACTCCTCAAATCGCTCCAAATTGATGCCTTTTTGCATCAATTTCCAATTTCGGATGGGAAACCTATTCCAAAAGTGCTCTTTTGCATTTTTGACAGTGCTAGATGACTTGAGGACTTCTGGGTCAACAGAAAATTAACAACATTAGTCCATCGGGCACTACATTTGTTKCCTCCATTCCCTTTCTACTCATTACTGTTCATTACTCTCATTACTCTTACTACTCTCAATACTCCACATTACTCTACTTTACTACACTTTTCTCTCCTTACTTCTCATTTGTTACTCACTACACTCACTCTCAACACTACATTTCACTTCACTTTTCACACATTCTTCTCTTATCCTCACTACTCTCCTCTTACACTCATTACTTCACATTACTCTCATTACACACACCTCTCCTCATTACACTCCCTACTTCTCACCACTATCCTAACTCAATTGCTCCCCCCTACTCGCTATACTCCTAATTAGTCATACTGGACGATGGCGGGGGTAACCTGAGAATAAGTTAAGTGGGACATGGAGTAGCTAGAGTAGCTAGAGTAGCTAGAGTTGCTAGAGTTGCTAGAGTTGTTAGAGTTGTGAAAGTAGTTAGCCCCTCCATGCATCGCGCCACTTATTCGCCATCACAACGAATAACTACCCGCAACTTCACATATTTTCTCTCCAAGCCAATTGACATTAAATTTCAGGGATGTTATAAAGTTAGTGTATAGCACTCACAGCGTGCGAGTGCTAATTATATAAACCCTGCTACATATCGAAAGGAGATCTATCCGTGGAAAAGAAACAGTTTCAAGCCGAATCCAAGCGTCTTTTGGAAATGATGATCAATTCGATTTACACACAACGTGAAATCTTTCTAAGAGAGCTTATCTCCAACTCCAGCGATGCGATTGACAAAATTTACTACAAGGCACTTACCGACGACTCGCTCGTTTTTGACAAAGATAGCTACTTCATCAAAATTACAGCCGATAAAGACAATCGCATCTTAACGATTCGCGATACGGGTATCGGGATGACGAAAGAAGATCTTGAGAACAACTTGGGGATTATCGCGAAGAGCGGCTCTCTTGCTTTCAAGAAAGAGAACGAAGCCAAAGACGGCCACAACATCATCGGTCAGTTCGGGGTAGGCTTCTACTCCGCGTTCATGGTCGCTGACCACATTGCCGTAACAAGTAAAGCGCTTGGCAGCGACACAGCTTACAAGTGGGAATCCGATGGCGCAGACGGGTACACGATTGCACCAGCTGAGAAAGATTCAATTGGTACGGAGATTGTTCTTTCCATAAAAGCGAATACCGAAGATGATAACTACGACGAATACTTGGACGAGTATCGCCTGAAAGCGATCATCAAGAAATATTCGGATTTCATCCGCTATCCTATTAAAATGGACATCACGGGCAAGCGTCTCAAAGAAGGCAGCGAGAGCGAATTCGAGGACTATCAAGAAGAGCAGCACGTGAATAGTATGGTGCCGATCTGGCGCAAAAACAAAAGCGAGCTTACTCCTGAGGATTATGAGAAGTTCTACCACGAGAAACACTACGGCTTCGACAAGCCGCTTAAGCATATTCATGTGAGTGCAGATGGGGCGGTAGTCTACCAAGCGATCCTATTTATCCCTGAAAACATGCCTTATGACTACTATTCCAAAGAATACGAGAAAGGCCTTGAGCTTTACGCAAACGGCGTTCTCATTATGAATAAATGTGCAGACCTGCTTCCTGACTATTTCAGCTTCGTCAAAGGAATGGTCGATTCCGAAAGTTTGTCGCTGAACATCTCCCGTGAGATGCTGCAGCACGATCGTCAGCTTAAATTAATTGCGAAGAATATTTCCAGTAAAATCAAAGGCTCACTTCAAAGCCTCCTGAAGGACGAGAGAGAGAAATACGAGCAATTCTACAAGTCCTTCGGCAGACAGCTTAAATTCGGCGTTTACAGCGACTACGGCACGCATAAAGAGCTTCTGCAGGATCTTTTGATGTTCTCCTCCTCCAAGGAGAAACAGCTTGTCACGTTGGACGAGTATGTTGCGAGAATGCCAGAAGATCAGAAGTACATTTACTATGCTTCCGGTGAGTCGATGGAAAGAATCGATAAGCTTCCACAAACGGAGCTTGTAACCGATAAAGGCTACGAGATTCTATATTTCACAGATGATATTGATGAGTTCGCAATCAAAATGATTATGACCTACAAAGAGAAGGAATTCAGATCGGTGTCAAGCGGGGATCTTGGTATTGATGTTGAGGATAACGCCAACGATTCTGAGTCTGATAAAAAAGAAAATCAAGATTTATTCGACTACATGAATGGCTTATTGGCTGGTAAAGTAACGAGCGTTAAAGCTTCCAAGCGCCTGAGAAAGCATCCGGTATGCTTGTCTACAGATGGTGATGTTACCATCGAAATGGAAAAAATCTTGAACGCTATGCCGAACAACCCGAATGTTAAGGCAGAGAAAGTTTTAGAAATCAACGTCAATCATGACGTGTTCGCTTCCTTGAAGGATGCTTTTGAGAAAGATAAAGAGAAATTGAACCTGTACACAGCGCTCTTGTACAATCAAGCTCTTCTTATCGAAGGTCTGCCGCTGCAGGATCCAGTTGAATTCACGAACGATATTTGTAAAATAATGGTATAACCCCATGCTATGTATTAGGCACTGCAACTTCCATGTTGCGGTGCTTTTTACATTTAAGAAGGATCCGAAGGAGATGCTGGCTCATCTAGCACATAGACATGAATAACTTCTGGACGATTAAAGACATAAGCGAGTAAACGAGCCTGATCAAGACCAAGCGCCTCCGCTACCTTAACAATATCCAATTCGTGAATAATTTTACTTAATTTTGCGCTATTGACGGACATATGTTTCAACCATCCTTCGAATTAATGTAATTAATAGCATGCTAAACCTAACCTGTGATATAGTTTTCATATAAGACGTTATCGGTATGATAAGGGCAAAACCGCTGAAAAGTGGTGACGCAAAGCTAAAGGGACTAAATTGGCCTTCTTGTTAGTGTCCAATATGTCAGCCAGCTACCGCCTCCATCCGATAATGGCAGTTCGACAAAGGAGGAATCAGCTTCATGAATAAAATGGTAATTGACGGCAACATGAGCATAGACATAAAGCATTTAATCGAAAACTTGCATCTCCCCGATGATGATATTTTGGACATGTACTCCTTTTCATTCAGCGGCAACCTATTAACATCTGATGAAGCCATTCGATTTATTCAATTTCTTCGAAGTGAATTGGACAAACGCACTCAATAACCGAATTATGCCTTATCGCTATCAAAAATACAGTCGGTTGATGTCATTAGAATAATTTTTTTTCAAAAGCTCATGAAGGCGCGTCGTTATTGACTTTTCTCTGATGAATCAACAAAAGACAGCGCACCTCGCGCTGTCTTTTGTTGATTTTTTGTCACATTTCGAAAAAAAACGAATCAATTCGTGTCACCCTCTGATTTTCCCAATCAAACAGCTTCTTCTTCCTCTACTACTACAACGAACAATCTGGTTGTCACAACAACTATTCATACGAATTAGCTCAAAAGGAAACATAAAGCCGCGTCACCTCATGAAATCATTCATAGGGCGATGCGGCTTTTACTTAGAAGCATTGCATGTGCTGCTTATTTGTCTCGGAGCAGCCMGACATCATGCTTTCCCAATATTTGCGTTAACTCCTTCAAAAACATGTTAATGTCTTTGAACTGCCTATATACAGAGGCGAAGCGAATGTAGGCCACTTCATCGACGGGGTACAATTGCTCCATCACAATTTCACCAATGCCAAGGCTATCGACTTCAGCATGTGCCGTCGTACGAAGCTGCATTTCGACTTCGGAGACAAGCATCTCCAGCCGCTCCATGGAAACCGGTCTTTTTTCACAAGCACGAATTAAGCCCCGTAAAATTTTCTCTCTACTAAATTCTTCCCGACTTCCATCTTTTTTAATCACAATTAAAGGTGTTTCTTCTACCATTTCGAAAGTTGTAAATCTTCGCGCGCATTTCTCGCATTCACGGCGCCGACGGATGGATTTATTCTCATTGGCAGACCTGGAATCAAGCACTTTCGTACCAGAATGGTCACAGAACGGGCATTTCATTCGCTTTCATCTCCTTTCTCATTTGGAAATATCATTACCATATGTTACATGTCTTGAAGTTTGGAGTTCTGCACACAATAGATTTACCAACCGACAAGGAGGTGAACAGACATGAGTTCAAACAGAAGCAGCAATACTTTAGTCGTTCCACAAGCTAATGCAGCCTTGGATCAGTTGAAGTATGAGGTAGCTCAGGAGCTAGGTATCGCTATCCCACAAGATGGCTACTATGGCAACATGACTTCTCGTGACACTGGCTCTATTGGTGGTAGCATCACTCGTCGCCTGGTACAAATCGCAGAACAATCTCTAGCAGGTCAATTCAAGTAATCTTGAATAACACACGCTTTTGACTCTGCAAAACAGGAAGTATTGGACTTTGCGCTCCATTCGGAGCTAGTCCAATGCTTCTTTGTTTTGTGGGGCTAACATATGCATCTGCACCCTGCCATTGTTCCGTGCCCGTGTATAGCTTCGTATACTTCTCATAGTAGTAAAGAACGCGCTGCACATAATGACGGGTTTCACCAAATGGAATATCTCGAATATTGTCTTCAGAACCGTCCCACACGTTTCCATTTTTCCATTTATTCACATTACCTTGACCTGCATTATACGCTGCAATGGCATAGACTAAATTCCCATTATAATGCTTAATTAACCAATTTAGATACCATGACCCTAAATAAATATTAATATCGACTCGAAGCAAATCTTCTTGTGTATGAGGCCCTAGATTCGAGGATTCAACAATCCAATCAGCGGTATCAGGCATAAGCTGCATGAGCCCTAATGCCCCTTTGCTTGATTCTAAATGATATTTATAATTCGTTTCGACGCGAATAATGGCTGCAATTAGAAACGGGTCTATCTTGTGTTTCGCCGCGCTTTGCTTAATCTCCTGCTGAAAGTAGATGGGATATAGCTTTCTACCTATAATTCCGCTATTCATGAAGAGAACCATGACAAATACGATAAGCAGAAGAGCAAACATTCGCTTTTTCCGAAAGAACGTCATGCCAATCCCTTCCCTACCCAGAACAGCTCCACCCTCATGTTGGTTTCTTCCCAAGTTCCGCTATTATCAATCACGATATCGGCTAGCTTTCGTTTCTCCTCAATCGACATCTGTGCATCGAGTCGAAGCTGAGCATTTTCGGCTGACAAGCCATCTCGCTGCATCAGACGCTCCAATTGCAAGTGACGCGGAATATAAACAACCATGATCTCCTCAAACATCGAGATCAGATTCGATTCTATAAGTAAAGGAACATCGACCACCACCAGCTTGGTGGGGTAGTCCCGTTCATACAAAGTCATTTGTTCACGCATCTTTGCCCGAATAGGGGGATGCAACAAGCCATCTAGCTGCTTTCGCGCTTCAGGTGATCCAAAGATAATTTCACCAAGCTTCTTACGTTGCAGAGATCCATCGGATCCGATCACAGCTTGTCCAAAATGCGCAGCAACCTGTTCGAGAACAGGGCTGCCAGGCTCTACGACATCACGAGCGATCTGATCGGCGTCGATTAAAAGTGCGCCACGGCTAACAAGCATGCGGCTAACCGTACTTTTTCCACAAGCAATACCTCCAGTTAAGCCGATATTCATAAGCGATTCTCTCCTAAAGGTTCATTGTTAGTGAACTATAGCATTTTCAAAAGTCCCATGACAATCAGTACACAGCCTGGGAGAATAGAAAGCTTCTTCATCCAGTTCATTTCTGCATATCGGAAACCAATCCGCAAGCCGACTGCAAGTAAGGATCCGCTCGAAATCGAAATGACGGAAGCCGTTAATAACGGCACGAAGCCAATAAGCGCAGCCCCGATTCCCGCTCCGAAGGCATCCAAAGAGAGCGCTAAACCGAGCAAAGTAGCCTCAGAGGCAGAAATATTGCCTGATTTATCTACGTCCGCTATGGAAGGCGTCCGTAAAATTTGAATCACAAGCCCAAAACGTTTCAGCTCAATACTGAGAATCTCTTTGGTCCGCTGTAACGTATCGAAGGTCACCGGCTCCACGTAACCCGAGTTGCGAATCTCTCCATAGGGCATGCTGCTAATCATCGCTTGATCTGTCGCAGCAGCTGTTTGCTCTTGTTGCGTTTGGTTTTTCTGCCCTTGTCTCATTTGAATAAGAGCCCAAACGCCAATACCGATCAAAATGAGCGCCMCAATCCGTTTGGCAAACCCAGGGGACATGAAGGAAGACATCAAAACGCCGATCTGCATCGAAGTAAAAATAATGATACCAGACMAAAGCGATATAATTCCAATTGAGATAAGGGGTATTCGTATTTTACGTAACCCATACATCACACCAACACCGAAACCGTCCAAAGAAACTGCAAATGCCAAAATGAGCAGAGATATGACAGGAAGCATACAAACCCTCCTAAGCGTTTTACCCAACTAACAGGCCTCATGGGCTGTTACCTAGGTTAAGTACTCCATATCATATGGGGAGGGTACGCTTCTCGTGCCTATTTCTCAGACTTCTTTCGCGACCGCTTGGGCTTTAATGGTTGACAAGTGAGACATATGTGTGTTCCTCTGCCTCCCACGACGGTTTTCACAATCTCCTGGCCGCACGTTTTGCATGGCTGTGATTGTCTGCCATAAATGTTTAATTGGTGCTGGAAAAGGCCGATTTCGCCTTGCCCATTCACATAAGATTTAATGGATGATCCGCCTACCTCAACGGAATCTTGTAGGGTACGAATAATCGCCTCATGCAGCAAGGCTAACTCCTTCTTACTCAGTGAGGAAGCTTCCCGTTCGGGATGGATTCCCGCTAAGAAGAGGGACTCGTCTACATAAATATTCCCGATGCCCACGATATATGCTTGATTGAGCAGCAACGGCTTGATCTTCGTAGCTCGATGGCCTATCACCCCTCGAAATGCTTCAAAGGTGAACGCCTCGTCAAGCGGCTCCATACCGAGCTTCATGAGCGGCGGCTGCGTTAGCTCATCGCCCTTCGGAAACAGGTGCATCGTGCCGAATTGCCGCACATCTTTGTACCGCAGCTCACTTTCATCTGTAAAACGGAACAGAACATGCGTATGCGGCTCTAGCGGATCGTCGCCTGCGTACAAGCCATAGCGGCCTTCCATACGCAAATGGGAGACCATCACATAATCCGTGAGCACGAAGCGAAGAAACTTCCCTCTTCGTTCAATCGTTTCAACGGTTTGTCCTTGCAGCAATGTTTCAAACTGCTGAATATCATCCGGCTTCTGGATAATACGAGGCAGCCTCACCTCCACATGGGCGATCGTTTTCCCTGTAATTAGCTCATTTAGTGTTCGTTTGACGGTTTCGACCTCAGGCAACTCAGGCAAGGTGTTCACCTCCTTCTAGGTGTTGGGAGCGGCAGTTTATGCCGCTAGCCCCCTTGTTACTTCGCATCATACCAAGTTAAACCGAAATCAACATCTGCACGTAAAGGAACGTCCAGCTTCAGTGCAGCTGCCATGACTTCAGGCACAAGCCCCTTCATCGTTTCCAGCTCATCGGCTGGCACTTCGAAGACAAGCTCATCGTGTACTTGAAGCAGCATGCGGCTCTTCAGCCCTTCTTTCACCAAGCGATCAGCCATTTGAACCATGGCAAGCTTGATGATGTCTGCCGCTGTCCCTTGGATCGGCGTGTTCATGGCAGTACGCTCTGCGAATGAACGTATATTGAAGTTCGAATGCGTAATTTCAGGCAATAAGCGTCGACGCTGAAGCAACGTAGTTACGTAGCCGTCACGACGAGCATCCTTGACGATTTCATCCATATATCGGCGAACCCCTTGGAACACCGCGAAATATTGTTCAATGAACTGAGCGGCTTCCCGACGGGTAATATCTAAGTTCTGAGACAGGCCGTAGTCGCTGATGCCGTATACGATACCGAAGTTAACGGCTTTCGCTTGACGGCGCATATTGCTGTCGACGGCGCTTTCTTCCACGCCGAAGACGTCCATCGCTGTCTTCGTGTGAATGTCCATATTCTGAAGGAATGCTTCCTTCAGCTTCTCATCCTGCGAAATGTGCGCTAGCACGCGCAGCTCGATCTGGGAGTAATCCGCAGCGAGAATGTACCATCCAGGCTCGGATGGAACGAAGACTTTGCGGATCTTACGGCCCTCCTCCAGACGAATCGGAATGTTCTGGAGGTTCGGGAACTGGCTGCTGAGACGTCCCGTCGCGGCAATCGTCTGCCGGTAATAGGTGTGCACCTTACCGGTCTCTGGCCGCACCTCTTTGAGCAGCCCTTCGACGTACGTCGACTGCAGCTTCGCTAGCGAGCGGTAGTGCAAGATCTGCCCGACAACTTCGTTATAGGGCGCAAGACGTTCCAGCACCTCGGCATCCGTCGAGTAGCCGGTCTTGGTCTTCTTCGAAGCTGGCAGCCCCAGCTTCTCGAACAGAATCTCACCGAGCTGCTTCGGTGAGTTGATGTTGAACTCGACGCCGGCGAGCTTGTAGATGCTGGACATGATCGTGTCCAGCTGCTTGCCAAGCTCCACACCGAGCGATTTGAGCCCCTCGGCATCCACGGCGATGCCGCGCATCTCCATCTCCGCTAGAACGCCGGAGAGAGGCAGCTCAAGCTCGTAGAAGAGTTGATGCATCTCACTCTTCTCTAATTCATCGCGCAGCACGGGAACCATGCGCGCCATCGCCATCGCTTTGCGACCCACGTGGTCGCTAAGCGCAGCGAGTTCCGGCAGGCGAAACTTCGCGCCCTTGCCGAACACATCCTCGTCTGCCTTCACAGATGGCAGACCGTACTTCACCGACAGGCCGCTCAAGCTGAGATTCGACTCCGTCGGATCGAGGAGGTAAGCGGCCAGCAGCACGTCGAAATCCACCCCTGCCAGGTGGATGCCCTGCCAGGCCAGCGCCAGCTGTGCGCGGTGCAGGTCGAAAAGCTGCTTCTTCTTGGAAGCGTCGCTGAGCCAATCGCGCAGCGGCTTACCTGCATCACTTTGCAGAAGGGCAAACGGCACATAATACGAAGTGTTGTCAGCACCATCATCGATAAACCATACAACCCCGACCATCACAGCCTGATGTGGATTCTCACCAACTGCTTCCACATGGATAGCGGCATGGTCATCCAACTTGGCAACAAGCTCACCCATATTAGCTTCTGTAACCGCAACGGCTTCCAGACTCTCGACGACGAGATCTTCAGCTTCTACACTGACAGAACCGAAATCCATCTTCTCCAGCAGCGACTTGAACTCCAGCTTGCGAAACATACTCGACAACGCTTGTCCATCGAAGCCATCATAACGGAACGAATCCCAAGCTGTTTCCATCGGAACTTCACGGAAAATTGTGGCCAGCTCTTTGCTCATGAGTGCACTCTTGGCATGCTCTTCCACTTTCTCTTTCATTTTACCTTTCAGACTTGCTGTGTTCGCCAACACTTCTTCGACCGTGCCAAAGTCATGCAGCATTTTAAGCGCTGTCTTCTCACCTACGCCGGGAATACCCGGAATATTATCGGACGTATCGCCCATAAGACCTTTCAAATCAATGATTTGATTCGGCGTCAGCCCGTATTTCTCTTTAATGGCTTCAGGATCGAAGCGATCCATCTCGCTGATACCCTTGCGGGTAATCGCAACCGTCACTTGCTCCGAGGCAAGTTGGAGCATATCTTTATCACCAGATACGAGGAGAACTTTCTCCCCTCTCGCATCCGCTTCTTTCGTCAACGTTCCGATAATATCATCTGCTTCATAGCCAGACAGCTCGAATTGCGGGATTTTGAAAGCCTTCAGCAGTTCTTTAATTAAAGGAAATTGTTCAGAAAGCTCTGTCGGCGTTTTCGCACGACCACCTTTATACTCGGTATATTCTTTATGTCGGAACGTAATTTTCCCCGCATCAAATGCAACAAGAAAATGGGTTGGCTTTTCTTCTTCAATCAATTTCAGCAGCATGGTCGTAAAGCCATAAACCGCATTGGTATGTAAACCGCTTGAATTGCTCAGCAAAGGTAACGCATAGAAAGCACGAAACGCGATTGAGTTCCCATCAATTATTATAAGCTTATCCATAAGTTCCACCCCAATTTTAAACATACTTCCTTCATCATAGCATACGAAATTAAAATAAAAAAACGGTTCCCTACATAAACATGTAAGGAGCCGAAATTTTACAAGGTAGGACGGTCAGGTCTTCAGAAGGAGGTTCTCCGTATGAGTCCTTTTTTCTCACCCACACGTAAAAAGGTTATATTTTTTGATATGAATAACACGATCCTTGATCGCAGGCAATGYTTCGACTCCGCTTTTCTTGAAGTTATGCAGGATTTCACCGCACGGTGGGAAACAGAGGATTCGAAACTGACCGCGCAAGAGGCACTCCTTAGCTATAAGTCCGAGTGGAGCCGCCATCGCAAATCGCCTATCCGAAGCCCTATCTCGCCAGATGAGTTGCGACATATTTGTCTGATCAAAGCACTCCATCCTTTACCGATGCAAGTGAGTACAGCGTTTACGCGATCCTTTTTCAATCAAATCGAAGAGAAAGAAGACCATTTCGTTGCTTTATTCCCAGGGGTAGAAGACACACTAGAGGTGTTGGCACGTCAGTATAAACTGGCGATTATCAGCAATGGAAATCGAAATCGACTACAACGTAATTTGGAGAAAATGAAGCTGACCTCATGGTTCGACCAAGAACGTTTATTTACAACGGAGAATGATGGACCACGAAAGCCGCATCCCGCGATTTTTGAGCAAGCCCTGAAATCGATGAACACGGCTTCCGGACAGAGTGTGATGGTGGGAAATTCGTGGCGTAACGATGTGGTAGGCGCGGCTTCTACCGGGATGGATGCAGTCTGGATTCACCCAGCCAATATTAAGAAAATCTCTGAGCGGCRGATTGGGAAGCAGAAAGTTATCATCGTTCGTTCATTTAAACAATTAATCTATACGTTCTGAAACACCTTCCAGCATTCGTTAGCCAATCGTTTGAAAACAATAAATACTGCCTTGATGCGCCTTTGCTTTCTTTTTGAGCTGAGCCGCTGTTTGAGAAATATAGTCTAGTGAAATAGGGGATTCACAGCTGCAGATGACTAAGGACAAGGACACCGTGACCCCTTCGCTTTTCACTTGTTGGCCCCCCCGATCCACCACATACTCCCAATCTTCACCTTCGTAGAACATCCGGACACCGGTTTCGAACCGATTGATGATTTCCTGACACAAGAGTTTCGGTGATAATGAGCTGGAAATTGCAATAAAATCGTCACCGCCGACATGACCGACAAAATCGTTTGGTGTTCCATAGAAAGCGATAGCTTGCTGCATTAAGTCCGCCATATATTGAATTAATTGATCCCCTTTTTGAAAACCAAAACGATCATTGTACCATTTAAAATAATCCAAATCAGCATAGATCACGTGAAAAGGCACTCTCGCCGTAATTCGTTTGTTCAATTCTCGATTAATTTGCAAATTCCCAGGAAGACCTGTTAGTGGATTCGCAACGCGTGCTGATTCCATTTTCACATTCGTTATACTCTCTAAAATTGTTCGTATCGACGCTGATCCCGCCATTTTCCCCTGGCTTGTAATGATGACAAGATCGTATAAATGATGAATCGCCCGTGAAGTTGCCAACTGGGACACTTGCTCCACAGGGGTTAACTCGTCTACGATCAAAGGTGAAGCATCCATCACGCTATCAATCGTACGATTCCAGTACAGTGAGTAGGCATATTGGCCAGCCAAATGTTGGAATAAGCGATCTCGCATCATAAGTCCGCGCGGCTCATCATCATGAACAATAACAACCCCGACAGCCTCTTGATTCTTTTTGAAAAACTCCGCGATTTCAGAAATTTGCGCTTTCGTTTGGAATACACCAACAGGTGTTTTCAGCTCGCCAATATGCCAAGTCATAGTGCCTCCTTGTACGTTGCGATGCTGCCAGATGGTCATTTTATGTATGTCTTGAACAGTCGCAATGGATGTAGAAGGTCTCCCKAGTAAAAAACCTTGCGCATAATGCACACCCATTTGAGTTAATTTGGCTAGTTCCTCTACCTGTTCAATGCCCTCAGCGATCAACGAAATGTTCATTTTCTGAGCAAATGTAACGAAGGTTTCGAGAATATAGGCTTTCACTTTATTCAAATGAATATTTTCTATCAGTGAACGATCGATTTTAATAAAATCAGGCTGAAGCTCGGCAATCGCTTGGAGTGAAGAATACCCTGCCCCCGCGTCATCAATCGCAATGCGATACCCCTGTGTCCGATAATGGGCTAGAATTTTCTTAGCCAAAGTAAAGTCCTCAATCGAGCTTCTTTCCGTAATTTCGAACACGACATTGCTCGGACGAAGTCCATACTGCTGCAGAATCTCAAGCGTCTTACCTGGAATAAAGCCAGGGTCCTCTAAAACGTGTGACGAGATATTAATAAATAACAATTGCTGGCCATGTTCCAAAATGGATCCTTGTATCGCCTTCTCACGTGCTAGCCTCTCTAGACGATATAGCTCGCCTTGCTGCTCCGCATACTGAAACATCGCGAGTGGTGAATGAAAAGGGCCGTCCACCGGACCGCGAGTTAAAGCTTCATACCCCATCACTTGCCCATCTTGCAAGGATACAATGGGTTGATAGACGGAAGAAATACGCTGTTCTTCTATTAATTTATGAAACTCTATCGCGACTTCTGACTGAGTAAGCATGTGCATCATCCCCATCTATTTCTGCATGTATCCCAAGTCTATCAAACCAAATGATAGGTAAGATTAACCATATGTAAAATGTATGTAAAGACTTTAAGAAAAAAAGAGGGAATTACACTTTTTCCGCGAAAAGGTGTGATATGGATTGTAGGTGCGTATAGCAGATCTTGTGCGGAAAGGACGACCGATGGAACAACAAGTAAAAATCTTGGCGGTAGATGATCGCTATGAAAACTTGCTGGCTCTGAATAGCATTCTGGCCTCTTCTTCTTATGACGTGATTTCATTGCAATCTGGGGAAGAAGCACTTCGCTATTTATTAAAAGAACCTGCAGACCATATTGCAGTTATTTTGATGGATGTGCAGATGCCAGGTCTTAGCGGTTTTGAAACCGTAGAATTAATAAAGCAACGGAAAGCCTGTCAAGATATCCCGATTATTTTCCTAACAGCTTTAAGCACCTCGATTGAGCATGTATTACGTGGCTATCATGTGGGTTCCATTGATTATTTATTTAAACCGGTACATCCCAAAATGCTGCGCATGAAGGTGGATGGCTTCGTTAACATGCATCTGAACCATCAGAAGCTGAAGGCTCAAAGTGAGCTTTTACATAAACGCACATTGGATCTAGAAGAAACGAATCGCAAGCTTGCAGAGGCTGAGGAGAAATTAATAGAGCAAAACTTACTTCTCGAGAATTGGGTTGAAGAACGTACGTCTGAGCTGGTCGATGCTCATGAGAAGCTAATGAACTCCCAAGAGCATTTCAAAAAAATGTTCATCCTCTCACCTTCCTTAATGGCCATCCGCCGTCTTCCTGATCTTACCTATCTGGATGTTAATGAAAGTTGGAAGCAGCATACAGGCTATGGAGACGAGGTTATCGGCACATCCTTGAATCTATTGCGTGATGATCTTAATAATATTGCTAAATATGGCGATATTGTCCGTAATGAGAAAGTTCGTTATGTGACCAAAACTGGGGACATTCGGACTGCGCTCTTATCCACAGAGATCATCGATATCGAGGATGAAAAATGCATGCTGCATGTCGCAGTTGATATTACGGAAAGTCTTCGATTTGAAACTGAAATGGCACGTCTTGCTCAATTAAACCTAGTCGGCGAAATGGCCGCAGGTATCGCGCATGAGATACGGAATCCGATGACGACGATCCGTGGCTTCCTTCAACTATTTCAAGAAAATGATCGCCATATGCAAAAAGAATATATCCCCATCATGTTGGAAGAGTTGGATAGGGCCAACGATATTATTACGGAGTATCTTTCTCTCGCCAAAAACAAGCAATCCTATCAACGTCCTGAGAGTATCAATCGGATCATTGAGAGCTTGCTGCCTCTGATTCAAGCAGAAGCCGTCATGTCAGGCAAGCATGTTAATGGTCAATTCGGTTATTGTCCGGAGATACAACTTGACGACAAAGAAATGCGACAGCTTATTCTGAATATGTGTATGAATGGTCTTGAAGCTATGAGCATAGGCGGAACGCTATCGATCGAAACCTACCAGGAGCCTGAACACGTTGTCCTCTTAATTGCTGACCAGGGCAGTGGCATTAAAGCCGAGCATCTCGAGAAGCTAGGCCGACCCTTCTTCACAACGAAGGATGAAGGCACTGGACTCGGTTTAGCCATTTGCTATAGTATTGCTGCCAGGCATCACGCTACGATTGAAGTGAGTACCAGTTCGAATGGGACAACCTTCATCATCCGCTTTCCGCTTCATTCTAAATGAGAAAAGGGCCATCTCCAGAAGTAGATTTGATCTACTTTTGGAGATGGCCCTTCTCTATATCGCTTACACGTTCAGATCTTTCCGTTTCCCCGTAACCATGTAGATGACACCTTCACCGATATTCGTGGTATGATCAGCCACACGCTCCAAGAAGTGAGCAACAAACAACAGATGGGTCAATTGACGGTTCCGGTGATAATCGGTTCCCATCATCCCCATAAGTTCCTGCATCACCGTACTGTATAGCTTATCTACACGGTCATCTTTCTCAGCCAGCGATGCCGCCCTATGTACATCGCGTTCCGTATAGGATAGAAGGCTCTCGTGCAACATTTCGATAGCGATTTCAGCCATTTGCGGAATGACTTCTAGCGGCTTCACCAATTCTTCACCTGCAAATCGAATCGTGATCTTCGCGATATCGACAGCATGATCGGCAATACGTTCCAAGTCTGTCGCAATCTTCAACGCCGTTCCAATAATTCGCAGATCACTAGCCATGGGTTGTTGAAGAGCAATTAATCGTAAACATAGTTCATCAATGGTCATTAAATAATCATCAATGATATCGTCCTTCTGGATGACTTGCTGTGCGGCTTTCTCATCCAGCTTGGCAAGCGACTCTACGGACTTGTAAATTAAATCCTCGACACTTTCTCCCATTTGCTGTAATTCCTTCTGCAGTAGTGCCAACGACTGATGAAACCCAGGTCTTGCATCCATGTGTATCTCTCCCTTTATGTGTTTTAACCGAAACGTCCGGTAATGTAATCTTCTGTACGTTGATCATTCGGATTCGTGAAGATCTTATCGGTTTGGTCGGTTTCAACTAAATAACCGTTCAGGAAGAAAGAGGTTTTATCTGAAATTCTCGCTGCCTGCTGCATGTTGTGGGTCACGATAATGATCGTATATTTCTCTTTTAACGTTTGTGTTAGTTCTTCTACCTTCAATGTTGAAATAGGATCCAACGCCGATGTTGGCTCATCCATTAGCAATACATCTGGCTCTACGGCGAGTAGTCGTGCGATACATAAACGTTGCTGTTGTCCACCGGATAAACCCATTGCAGACTTATTCAGTCGGTCCTTGACTTCGTCCCAAAGCGCAGCTTGTTTGAGACTGCGTTCTACTATTTCATCTAAAACTGATTTCTTCTTGATCCCGTGAATTCGTGGTCCATAAGCGATGTTATCATAGATACTCATTGGGAATGGATTGGGACGTTGAAATACCATACCCACACGTTTGCGCAGCGAAACGACATCGGAATCCGAACCATAAATATTGTGTCCGTCCACGGCTACATTTCCTGTGATCCGCACATTGTCAATGAGATCATTCATTCGATTCAATGTACGAAGGAACGTGGATTTCCCACAACCTGATGGTCCGATCAACGCGGCAATGGTTCCTGTTTCAATACTTAAATCTACGTCGTGAAGCGCCTGATTATCTCCATAAAATAAATTTAATTTCTCTGCTTTAATTTTATACTTCGTCGCGATAGCCATATGTTATTTCCCCCCGGAAAGTCTTTTTTGTAAGATTCGACTTGGTATCGAAACTAGCAGATTAAAGATTAAGACAACGATGAGTAGTAGCGCAGCACTACCTTTAGCGATTTCTTTCGCATCTGGAACAAGTGATTCTGCACCGATGTACCAAAGATGAACGGAGAGCGTCTCTCCCATTTTGAGCGGATTGAAATCAGGGAAAAAGCGTGAAACAGATAGCCCGGCTGTGTAAATAAGAATCGCTGATTCACCAAGTGCACGGCCAGCAATTAGGGTGATTCCTGTGATTAAGTTAGGTAAAGCGGCAGGAATGAGCACCTTACGGATCGCTTGCCATTTCGTCGAACCCAGCGCTAAGCTGGCTTCCCAATAGGAGTCAGGCACAGTGCGAATAGCTTCCTCCGTAACCCGCACCATGACGGGTAGATTCAAGAGTGCCACGGTGGCCGCGCCACCAATGATTGAAAATTTAAGCCCTAGCAAATTAGCGAACAATAAAAATCCGAATAGACCAAAAACGATAGATGGTACAGAAGAAAGTGCCTCAACCGATATTCTTACAAGGTCAGTGAACCAGTTCTTTTGTGCATAAATAGCTAAGTAGATGCCTGAAAATAAACCGATCGGAATCGAAATCACGAGAGATAAGAACAGGACATAGAATGAGTTGAACAGCTGTGGTCCAACCCCGCCGCCAGCTTTGATTTCTTCCGGCTTACCAAAGATGAAATGCCAAGATAGGTGAGGTATGCCATCCCCTAGTATGCGAACGAGAAACCATGCGAGAATCCCGATAATAATAATACCTGATGCCCAGAAGTATATGGTCGCGATGCGATCCGTTGTTTTACTTGTCATTTGAGTTCACTCCTCTTAGCTACAATTCGAATGATGAGAATGAGAGATAAGGAGATAACAAGTAGAAGCAGCGCCATCAAATAGAGTGCATTGTTCCAAGTTGACCCGTAATTCGTATTCCCCATATCTTTCACGATCGCTGTTGTTAACACTGTGGTGGAGTCAAGAAGCGATTTCGGCATTTGAGGCGAGTTCCCAATAACCATGAATACCGCCATCGTTTCGCCAATCGCACGGCCCATCCCAAGGATGATGGCTGTCAGAATACCAGGTCTCGCCGCTGGCAAGAGTACACGCCACATGGTCTGCCATCTTGTTGCTCCCAACGCAAGCGAAGCCTCTTCCAATCGACCAGGAAGTGAACGAATCGCATCTTCGGAAATAGACAGAATAGTAGGAAGGATCATAATCGCTAAGATGATAGCCGCTGGTAAAATTCCGTAGCCCACCCCGCCTGTAAATTTACCAAGCGCAGGTACAATGACCGTCATCCCGATCAATCCATATACAACAGATGGAATTCCAACAAATAAATCTGTCGCAGGACGCATGATCTCACGCATCCATTTAGGTGCAATTTTCGCCATAAACAAGGCACCTGATAAAGCTAGTGGAACCGAGATAACGACAGCCACAAGTGTCATGAGCAGCGTGCTGTATAGAAAAGGAAACGCTCCGAATTTATTTTGACCAGGTGTCCAATCTGTTGAAAAGAAAAACTCGAGAGGACTAACACCTTGAAAGGTCTTGATGCCTTGCATACCCACGAAAACAATGATAGAGAAAATAATGGCAGAAACTAATGCAGCACTGCCAACAAATATCCATCTCATTATTTTATCTTGTCTATGCTGTCCTTGGGTCCATTTGGTGATGATTGGACGATTCTTCTCGTCCGATTTGGCGCTAGTTAGTTKATCTACTATGGAATTCACTGCGTGATTCCCCTTTCTATTCAGTACACAAGACTTAGTATTATCATAGAATATGAATGTCATTGGATCGTAAATGAATTGTTAAGGGAATGTAAAAGTTTTTCTCTTTTGAACAAAACAAAAGAGCGCTCCATAGTATGCGAGCGCTCTTAGTATGTTCTATTTGATTATTATTTTTTCAACAAATCAGCTGGTAAGAATTTCAACTCACGTACTTGTTTGCCTTGGAAATCCTTACTGGAGATGTAGTCGATGAAAGCTTTAGCAGCGCCAGTCGCTTCACCTTTTGTATACATGTGTTCTACACCAAACAATTTGTACGTACCATTTTTGATATTCTCTTCAGAGAAAGCTACGCCATCAATTTTCAAAGCTTTTACAGTGTCATCAATATACGGTGTATCTACGTAACCGATGGAACCGGATTGGCCTACAACTGCAGTTTTCATCKCACCACTGTTTTCTTGTGTGATTCCGTCTTTCGTGAACTCTTTGCCATCCAAAATAATTTGTTTAACTAGTGTACGGGAACCTGAACTATCCGGACGGTGAACAAGAACGATTTTCGCGTCATTGCCGCCTACTTCTTTCCAGTTCGTGATTTTACCTGTGTAGATGTCTGCTGCTTGTTGTTTCGTTACGTTATCCACTTTTACATCTTTGTTCACGATCAAAGCAAAAGGTGCGATAGCAACTTGGTGATCAACAAGGCCTTTATCTTTATATTCAGCAGCAGGTTCTACGTCGGAGTTACCAATGTCTGAAGTTCCGTCTGCTACGTTTTTAATCCCTGTACCTGAACCACCAGCAGTTACGTTAACAGTTACCTTTGGATTCTTTTCCATAAACTCAGTTGCTGCTTGTTTAACTAATGGAAGAAGTGCGCTGGACCCGGAAGCTGTAACCGTTCCGCTCAATTCTGTTTTTGGCGTTTCACTTGGCTTTACTGAAGCAGCTGCAGTTGCAGCAGGTGTTGCGGAAGCAGCATCTTTAGTTTCTGTTTTAGCGCCGCATCCAACTAAGGACCCCATCATTAGTACCGCTGAAAGTGTGAATGTAATTCCTTTTTTCGACATGAACTTAAACATAGTTAGCATGTCCTCCTTTGAGTTTATGTTTCTGGATTGTTCGATCCCCATCTGCTTGTGTGTCGAACGACCTTACTTCCATATGGTAACAAGCGAATGTTAAATACAAACCCACGAAACGTAAACGTAATGTAAAACTTTTAATTTACAAATCATTTACATAGTTCGACGCTTAAGTTAATAGAAACCCCCTATATTAATAAGTAGTTAGGCGGAAAAATGTCTAAGCTTGTCTATTTATAGGAGGTATACATATGCGTATTATGTCATTATCCAACTTTTCTATGCGTGCAAAATTAATCGCAAGCTTCAGCGGCGTATTGCTCATTTTCTTGGCCGTGGCCCTGTTCAATCTGAATCAGGTGACACAAATTAAGCATCATATGACCGATCAGAATGATAAAGTAGATCTGAAAGTGATGGCGCTTGAGCTGAAAAATTTGGTTCAGGAGATGAACATCATCGCATCCGGTCTTGAAATTTCGAAGAAACCTGAATTTATCGAGAAATACAACAGTAAACGAAAGCCTTACAATGATTTCATTCAGAAGATAGGGGATACCGCCAGCACCCCAGATCAGCAAAAATGGCGAAGCCAGTTAATCCAAGCCTCGGTTGATTACATAAACAATTTCGATTCAGCAGCTAAAATGGTTCAGGATACCAGCATCAAGCCATCCGATCTTCAGATTAATCTTTTGTACTTATATAGTGAATCGCAAGAGTTGAAGGATAACATCTTTGGATTGGTTGATAAGTTTTATGTAACCTACGCGGACGGCGCCGCAGCTGCAATTGCTGACTCCTCCAAAGCACTTAATGACAGCCGTACGATCATGATTGTGGCTTCTGCTTTCGTCTTTTTCCTAACCTTGGTCATCGCTTTTCTCATTATTACATCATTCACACGTCCGATTTCCGTTCTGCAAAAAGCCGTCGCTCGCATTGCTTCCGGAGATTTAACCCACACCATTAATTCCTCTGCCAAAGACGAGCTTGGACAATTAAGTAATAACTTCGACCAAATGATTAAACAGGTTAGGCTCATGCTCGGCGCAACCAAGGGCATCGCTTCTTCCTTATCTGCCCATTCGAATGAATTCCATCGCTTCTCACAGCTAACGGCTTCGGCTAACTCAGATATCCTCAAAGCGATCCACGAGATATCAACAGGTGCAGATGAACAAGCGATGAAAACAGAGAGCAGCTCGCTGCTCATTGCTGAGCTTGAGGATGAGATCCGCGGTATCAGCGCGTATACCAATGAAATGAAACGCAGCAGCGACGAGGCTGCTGCCAATACGCAGCAAGGTACTGCGTACGTGCAAGCGCTCAAAGCATCGACTGCGCAGTCGCAGCTCCTGCTGCAAAAGGTAGATGCAGCGATGCAGACGCTGAGCGCCAGCTCGAAGCAGATCGGCGCCATCGTGCGCTCGATCATGGAAATTTCAACGCAGACGAATGTCCTAGCGTTGAATGCCGCGATCGAAGCGGCAAGAGCCGGTGCGCRCGGCCGCGGCTTCTCGGTGATCGCGGACGAAGTGCGCGAGCTGTCCCTGCAAACGAACGGATCGTCGAGGACGATCAGCGGTATCATCGGGACGCTGCAGGGACAGATTCAGGAGCTGCAGCTTTCACTGGGAGATGCGCGTGAATCTGCGCTAACGCAAAGTAACCATGTGGAGGAAACCTTCGGCTCCTTCAGTAGAATTGAGCAATCGACGTTAGTCATCCGTGAGCAGATTGTGCAGATTCACCAGAAAATCGAACAAGCCCAATCGAAAAACGATCACCTTGTCGATTCCGTCCAATTCGTTGCCGCTATTGCGCAAGAAACAGCTGCAGGTGTTGAAGAGGTGAACTCGACCAGTATTCAACAGGACGCATCGATCCGCCGTATTGCCGAAGAGTCAGATGATATTCTTGAGCTGGCTGAGCAACTTTTTGCAGAAATTAGCAAGTTTCAAATTGCGGAGATTCTTAGTGTGGACGAGCCAATAGAAATCCGTGCGGGTGGAGAGCTCATCGTGGAACAAATTGTGGAACAAATCGGAGCGATTGAACAGGAATTGAATGCAGAGCCCGTATTTGAACAGCGTCGTGAAGTAACTCAACAGAAGGCACACAAGGACGAGGAGTTACGACAAGAAAAGAAAGAATTAGTCGGGGTCAAGTAAGGATTATATAAGAAGAAGCTGTTTCAACGGTAGAACAGCTGCCCTCTTCTTGACCCGAGTTAGTCGGTTTCTCCGACTAACTCGGGCTTGCACACAAGCAAAAGAGCTAAGCGCTTTTAAGCCGCTTAGCTCCTTTGCTTTTCAATCATTTTTAACATTTTATTTCGCAATCTCATCCGTTGCCTTGATGTTTCGGAGGATGCTCACTTCTACTCGGCGATTCTTGGCCCGGCCATCGGTTGTCGTATTCTCAGCAATAGGACGATACTCGCCATAGCCAACGGAGGAATAAGATGCTGGCTGAATCTTGGTGTTAACAAGCAGTAATTTCATAAAGTTCACCGCGCGCTTGGCACTTAAATCCCAATTCGTCTCAAAATCCGCCCGATGAATCGGTATATTATCCGTATGTCCAGCTACCTCGACCTGATAGCCAGGGTATTGCCCCAATAAATTTGACATCGATGTGGCTAGGATTTGGGATTCCTGCTTAATTATCGCAGATCCAGAATCGAAGAGTGCTCGATCGCTTATGGTAATCGTCAACTTTTCATTATCCAACTTGGTTGTCAACTGTTCACTCATGTTATTCTCTTTAATGAACGCATCCATACTTTTCTTTAGTTCTTCCAGATCCTTCTCTTCCTTCTGAAGCTTAGCAGCTAGCTGACTCTCGATTTTATTCTCTTCTTTGGAAGGAGGATTCTGGTTCTTAAAATTATTTTTCGTCGAATTCGCAGCATCATTAATTGGAATTAAATTTGACATGGCGAATGGCGCTTCGCCACCTGTGAAAGCATTATTTAACGATCGCATAATGGAGTCGTATTTTTTAGAGTCAAGTTGACTTGATGCAAACAGAATAATAAAAAGGGCCAGTAGTAATGTCAATAAATCCGCATAGGGAATCAACCAGGTTTCATCGACATGTTCTTCATGATCCTCGTGCTTCTTTTTTTTACTCACTGTCCGGATGCCCCTCCCTCCATGCTTTCTTCATAGGACTCACGATCCTTGTTAGCAACAAAAATCATCATCTTCTGCTTCACGGAATTGGCAGACACACCAGATTGGATGGAAAGTAAACCTTCTACGACCATCAACTTGATTTCAACCTCTTTCTTGGACTTCTGCTTAAGTTTATTTGCAAAAGGGTGAAAAATAACATAGCCCAAGAAAATACCGAACATGGTAGCAACGAAAGCTGCTGAAATCAAATGACCCAACTTCTCAACTTCACTCAAATTACCGAGTGCTGCGATAAGCCCTACAACGGCTCCAAGTACCCCTAATGTAGGCGCATACGTACCTGCTTGTGTAAAAATACTTGCAAATTTCTTATGTCTAGTTTCCATCTCAGCAATATCTTCAAGTAGAACATCCMGCACAAAGTCAGGGTCATTCCCATCGATAATCAGACGCATTCCGCTTTTCATAAAAGGATCCGAAAGTTCCTCAGCTTGCTTTTCCAAAGAAAGCAACCCCTCACGACGCGTAATGCTCACCCAGTTAATGAACGTTTCGATCAATTCTTTTTTGGGCATTAGTTTCTGTTCCGTAAAAATAATTTTTAATAAGACCGGAATTTTCTTGATTTCATCTAGCGAGAAGGCTATGAGCAGCGCTGAAGCTGTTCCACCGAAAATGATTAATGCAGCCGCAGGATTTAATAAGGCCGCTAGACTTGCTCCCTTTAGTACCATACCAAAGCCAATGGATACTGCAGCCAGCACAATACCAATAATTGATGATTTCTCCATGCTTCATGCACCTCTTCAAGTAATCGATTTATGTATTTCAACTTGTTAGACCAAGCTTTCGACATTAACTGAGTCCTATATTCATAATAAGTTTAATTTCGAATTACTACAATCCTTTTCCGTAAAAATATTAGGCCAAAAGACCCATTTGTTCATCATTTCGAACCAATTGGGTCGAATCCTGACGAAAACCTCTACCGTTTAAATTATATAAGGTTCAATCGGATTCCTCCTTATTTCGCTCTCTTTCAAAATTCAACCCTTGTGGTAAAATTGGTATGTCTTGGTATCCATTGTGGGAACGATAGGACATAATAACTTCAGCTTGCCATTGTAGGAGGAATGATTGGATTGGAGAAAAGACCTTTTGGACAGACAGGGGCACATTTCCCACTATTAAGTTTTGGCGCCCAACGTATTGTAGATGAACATAACTGCACGGAGGAACAGGCGATTCAGATTGTGAATCGTGCCCTCGATGAGGGAATTACTTACTTCGACACAGCGCCTAGCTATTCTAAAGGGCAATCGGAAGAGCGTTTAGGTAAAGCACTAGCTCTGCATAATCGCAGGGACGAGGTATGGATTGCAACCAAGACCAATGACCGTACGCGGGACGGTTCCTTGCGACTTCTCGAAGACAGCTTGAAGCGTCTGCAGACGGATCACGTCGAAGAGTGGCGTCTACATAATATTATGAAAATGGAAGAGCTCGATCAGTGTTTGGCCAAAGGAGGCGCACTCGAAGCTTTAATTGAAGCGAAGGAACAAGGGATGATCAAGCATATCTCGATCAGTGGTCATACGAATCCTCAGGTGCAGCTCGAAGCGATTGACCGCTATCCGTTCGATAGCGCACTTGTCGCACTGTCCGCAGCGGATCACCTTGTTTATAGCTTCGCCCATGAGTTCCTGCCCAAAGCCAATGAAAAGGGTATCGCGGTGATCGGCATGAAAGTCATGGCGTTGGGCAAATTGGCGCCGTGGTATGAGAAAGCTTTGCGCTACACATTGTCGTTGCCGATTTCTACGGCTATCGTTGGCATGGAGTCTATGGAGCAGCTAGAGCAGAATCTTGCGATAGCGAAAAACTTCAAGCCGATGACCGATCTCGAGCAGCTTGATTTCTTGAAGGAGATTATGCATCTGGCGAATCCGGATGTGCTGAAGTGGAAATCGACGGATTGGGTATCCGGCGAGTGGTATGAGCGGTAGCAACAGCAAAAGCAACAGCAAAAGCAACAGCAAAAGAGGCCTTCTCAAAAGTCAATTTGACTTTTTGAAATAGCCTCTTTTTTCGCTAATGACCGATGAATACTAAACCTGCTTCCCTCGTATAACTGGATTTTCTCCATCTATTTGAAGTGGAATTCTCGAATTTGAAAGATTAACTGTATTTCCTGTAGTTAAATCCCTTCGATTTACTCGTTTCTTCAAATTTCAGACAAATTAAATGTACTTTTTCCATCTAATGCTCAAAATACGTCAGATTCGATCAAATTAGCTGTAGTTTATACATCTAAACACGAATTGGCAGTCACCATGCGTTCACAAGCCTCCAACCAACCTCAATCCAACCTCAATACTACGCCCAAGCTCAGTATGCGCCGAACATTTGATAAGCATCGCTTCACAGTAGACTACTCTTTAGAATCGTAGAAGAAATGCTCCGCCTTCCATTGCTCCCCTAATTTAAGAATGCCATACGAGTAGCGAGGCTGTCTTCTTTTATCCGTAGGTGAACCTGGATTGAACATGATCGTCCCTTGAACATTTTGGAGAAACGGGATGTGTGAATGTCCAAAAATCACCATCTCTGGCCGATCAGCCTCGAACGCTTCACGTGCTCTTTCTTCGGTCGTTTTCCGGAAACCGTCCCCATGGATAAGACCTATTCGGAAATTACCGAAGGTTAATAGTTTCTTTTTCCCAAACCTCTCCACAATGTCATCACCGTCATTATTGCCAGCAACTGACTCACACGGTGCAATCTGCTCGACAAGCTCGATGACATGCTCACTCACCCAATCACCTGCATGAATAATCAGATCGACACCTTGTAAGCCTGCTATAAGCGCATCAGGCAACTTCGTGGCACGGTAGGATAAATGCGTATCTGCTATCACACCTATTCGCATCACCTTTCACTCCTTCCAATATCAACTAGTCGTTAAGAATATACTAGTCAGGAAAAAGTAGGAATGCAAATACGTGTTTTAGCGCGTGACTCTAACCAGCAAGATTACTGTGTAACCACAGCATCATCAAAGCTTGCTGTCGACGAAGCCATGCGGTAACCGATTTTGCCTGTACTCAGCTCCGTTGTTCCATTTGTCCAAGTAATAAGCTGCGTATTATTGACCGTTCCATCAATCGTATTGCCCGTTACCTTCACCTTGAGGTCGTACCATGTGTTGATACTTGAACTAAAGGAAGTGCTTGTTAGCATGGTCATAGTCCCGCTTACCTTTTTATACAAATCAAGAGAATTCGTACTGTTGTTGATACGCAGCATATAGTAATTGTTTGCATCTGTGACACGGAAAAGCAGTCCTGCGTTGGCATAAGCGTTATTTAACTTCACTTTCGTGGAATACGTGTAATTCGTCCAAGCACTACCCGCAAAGGCAAGAGCCTCACCTGTTATCAAAGATTGATTGAACACTTTGCTACCATCTGTGATTACGCCCCATGGCTGGCGAACCAGTCTGCAGTTTGTAACCATTCACTCCTGTTAAACCCGTGCCTGTTCCAGGGCTAACTAGTAATGGGTTGGACGTAAGCTTATGTGCATCACTTGGCTCCGAACCGGGATGATTGCCGTAGAAAACGTTATAATCAAACACAGTATTCGTACCACTGCCATAAGAATATCCGCCGCTGCCTAGGTTATAGAAGATGTTATTTTTAAAAGAAGTATTACTCGCGTACCCTCCCCAATCGTTGATTAATAAAATTTTAGTGCCCGCTCCCGCGCCAACATAGATCGTATTGTTATAGATGCTCGTATTCGTAACTGGACCAGCCAATTGAAAAATACGTGTGCCATCGTTCTGACTGATGTTATAACGGACAATGGTGCCATTATTGAAATTACTTGTACCGTTATTACAAATCAGCACGAAGCCGCCTTCATTGTCATGGCTATAGTTATACTGAATAATCGTTCGATTAGAGACATAGTCCGAGTCAAATCCTTGACCATCCAAGCTTCCATGCGTGCTATACGCTTCGTTGTATTGTACGAGCGCATCGTCCGTATTGAACGGCCAGATGGCAACTCCCTCAGCGCCGGAACGCATATTGGCATGATGAACGACATTGTATTGAATGACAGGAGCCGAGCTTACCCGAACCAGAATGCCATCACGCCCGATATCGTATACCGTATTATACTGAATAAGCACGTTGGTGAAACCCGACCACGGTCCGGAATCGACCATGCCGCCCCGATTCATCCAGCGGGAATGCGTCTGAATACCCGTTGAATCCACCGTGTACACGGTATTTCCTTCGATTTTAACATCGTTCCATTTGGTAGATACGGAAGTTCCTAATGCCTGTACAGCGATGCCGCCGTTTTTCTTATCGGTATTAATTCCGTTTACATCGTGAACGGTGAGATTAGAAATATGGATGTAGTTGGCTGTTCCATAATCCGAGGCTACCACGTTGACGCCTAAACGTTTGGCAGTAGTTGTCCCTTTATTCGTCACTTCCAGGTTCATAATTTCCCAGTACTCTTGATTGTACAAATAGACGGCCGATCCACCGCTGCCATCCGCATTCATCGTAAGCCCATTACCGTTAATGAGAGGTTTACTCCCGCTGCCGTAGCTTGAGAGGGTAATTGGGCTGCCAGACACGCCAGAACCCTTCGGATAAAGCTGTCCGGTCCATGTACCTCCGGATTTAAATAAGATCTGATCGCCAGCCACGAACGTTGTCGCATTAACCTTGGTCAAGCTTTTCCAAGCAGTTGCCGTGCTTTTCCCATCTCCGCTGTCATCAGGTCTCGAAGAATCTACATAATAAATTGTACCCGCAGCCATAGCGGCTTTAGGCAAGGTTCCTAGGAAGGAAAGCAACATAAGTATGGCAGCGAAGATGGTAAATATTTTTTTGGCAGAATACATGAATCATTCCCCTTTACGTGTTTGATTTTAAATTTTGTTAACGCTTTCACCTTAAAATAACTCCTCTTAGCATGAAAAAACAAAACCAGAGGCCGTTCACCTAATGAGGCTATGTCTATCATCAGGCAGGTTCACTTTTTTACGCGAATGCTGCTTCCTCACCTCCCTTCAATTCAGACGTTTTACAAATGGACAGAGATCGCCGAGTATAGCCGCTGAGCTATTTGCTCCATTCCAGCCTGAGAGGGATGCACCAAATCATGTGTTTGGTTCTCGKGATCCAACAGATCCCTGCCAGGAATACCAATAATCCCTGGATGATTAAGCTTCAGGACCGCCTGTTGAACAATGTCACGAAACAGATCAGACTTGGGATCCCCTGCAGCATCCATGGCAAACCAGAACATATCCGTGACAAACAGTTTACGCTCGCCAAGCCCAGCAGCTAATCTTTCCAGAAAGATATTAACAGCTTGACGAAACACTTCAGCCGTCCAGTCGTAGACCACATTAATCCCAAGCTCAATGGTGGCGATATCCCAGCCTTCCAGTTCTATCAAATAATCAGCCAATTGCGGCTCGAGCTTTGCTCCACCAGCAAGACCAAAGTTACGCAACTCTGAACCAAGTAGTTGCGCCAGACGAAAGGCATACGTACCTGTAGGCGACCATGCTGAAGCTCCGTGAGTAATCGAAGAGCCGTAGGCTAGGTAGCCTTTACCAGGGACCGACAAGCTATAGGGCGGCTCTACTTCACCTTCGACAGAAGAGAGATACACCTTCCCTTGATAGGGAAGCACGAGACTGTACAGTTCCCTATCGTAGGAGTTTTGCGGATGAATCCCCTCGATCTCTGGTCGCCGTTCATATTTCTTGATGACAATCTTGTTATATCCTGTATGCAAATAAAAAATCTCAGCCTGCAAACTACCGATGACAAGTGCTGCCATTGTTGTAATTKGGGTTTCAAGATGCGGCTCCCACCATAGCCCGACCTCTACCCTTTCGCCGATCATGCGGAATCGAATTTCGGAGCCCGCAGCACTCTGGGCGTTTCGCTGAGCAATTTCATTCAACGTTAGCCGCAGTTTCTCTGGAATCCGGCATAATCGCAGCCCTTTGATTTCGTCTTCCACCCATTCCGTTACATGGTGAAGTTCAACCTTTGCTTCCTTAAGCGGAAATAGCATCGTTGTCATCATATCGATCAACCCTTAACCCCAGACATCGTAACACCTTGAACAAAATATTTTTGTGCGAAAATAAACAGAACAATCGTTGGCAGTACGGCTACAGCAGCTCCGGCCATTTGCAGCGCATAGTCAGCGCCCGCTTCGGTCTGGAAGTAGGATAAGCCTACCGTAAGCAGTTGCTTCTTCATGTCCGTTATGAATACAAAAGGTGAAGCGAAATCGTTCCACGTCCACAAAAAGGTAAACAACACCATCGTGACAAGCGCTGGTTTGGCCAGCGGTAAAATAATCCGATAATACACTTTATAATGCGAACAACCATCTACAATGGCCGCTTCCGATATTTCTTTGGGAATACTAATGAAAAATTGTCTGAGCAAGAACAGGAAGAAGACATCAAAAGCTGCCGGTAAAATAATCGCCCAATGCGTATTGTTTAAATGAAGGTACTTATATAACAAGAACCTCGCTACAATGGTCGTATCGGATGGAATCATCATCTTGGCGATCAAGATCATGAAAATAACATTTTTGAAGCGGAATTCCAGCCTTGCGAAGGCATAAGCCGCCATGGTCACGAGCAGCCCCCTTAACAGAAGAACGCCAAGCACGACTTTAATGGAGTTCAAATACCAGATGAAATAGGTTTTATGCTTGAAGATGGTTGCGAAATTGCCCATAAAGGGATCGCTGATCAGAAGAGAGGCCGGATGCTGCGTCATCTCAAGCGGTGTTTTCAGTGAAAAGGAAATCATAAACAGGAACGGGATGATCATCACAATGCCGATGAGAAGCATCACGTAGGTTAACACTAATTTCGGTTTTAATAATGTACCCATTTTTTTTGCCCCCTCCATTGGATGATCGTAATAACGAGAATAATGGCAAACAACAGAATCGCTTGAGCGGAAGCAAAGCTGTATTTGTTGTAAGCAAAGGCTTCTTCGTAAATATTCAATGAAATAACACGCGACGAAGTACCTGGACCGCCATTCGTCAAGTTACGGAAAATCGCATAGTTCTGAAATGATCCAATAATATTCGTAATCACTAGGAAGAAAGTCGTTGGTGAAATCAAAGGCAATGTCACACTCATAAACTTCTTAAATCGACCTGCCCCATCAAGTTCCGCAGATTCGTACAAATCTTTAGGCACCCCTTGTAACGCCGCTAAATACACGATGGTTGGAAAAGCTAGTGAATGCCAAACTTCAACGCCAGCAATCGTTGGCAGCGAGGTGTGAATGCCTCCCAACCAAAGTGGGGGATGTTCCACGCCTACAGCTACGAGCAGTTTGTTCACAACCCCATCATACGGATTAAGCAAGATGGAAAACACAATCGCGATCGCCACTACGTTCGTAACATACGGCAGCATAATCAACGTCCGTGCTAATGTTCTTAAGTGAAAAGTCGCATTAAATAGCATTGAGAGCAGCAACGCTGCAATAATAACGCCTGGCACATAACAAATCATGAATAGAAAGCTTCTTCCAAATGAACTTAATGCAATGGGATCCTTCAAAACAGCGATGTAGTTCGAAAGTCCGGCAAAGTGCAAGTCCGATAAGCTTTTAAAGCTGTTGTAATCTAATACGCTGATGACAAATGCGTAGAGGGTTGGCAGTAAATAAAAAAGTGCAAATCCTGCCACAAAAGGCGTGACAAACCAGAAAGCAACCTTTTCTTCGTTCGTAATCCGCAGCATGCTCCATTCTCCTCTTTGTAGGAAGGAGGACACCACCATGATGTCCTCCTCCGTCACTTCTCAATTATTGTTTGCTGGCCGCTTGAATCGCTTGGTCTTCTCTTTGTTTAATTGATTTAACGGCATCATCCACTGATTTCTGTCCGGCAAAGTACAACTCAGATTCCTGCATAATAATATTGCTATACTCACTCATCGCACTACCTAGCAATTTCTCTTGCGTGAAGCCTAGTCCATTATCAAGCAATGCTTTGCGAAGGTCATCTGCTGTCACACTGCCTTGTGATTTATCAGCGATATTTTTCAGTACCGCATTCATTTCGTCCTTGCTCAAATTTTTCTGTGCAGGGAATTCGCCTCTTTCTTTATAGCTATTCTCAGCAAAGAACGATAAGAAATCGAACGATTCTTTCGGATGTGCGGATTTTTTATTAATCGCAAGCGCAGAGGTAACCCCGATATTGTTATTGCCTTTGCCATCATCTGGTGTAGGAGGTTGAACGACTCCCCATTTCCAGTCACGCGGATATTTCTCGAAATTGTTTAATGAACCCAAGTACCACGTTCCGATGAAATGCATCGCATACTTGCCTTCTAAGAATCCAAGATTAGACAGCTTCTTCGTCTTAAACTCAATCCAGGACGGCTGAATTTTGTGAACAGCACTCAGATCGTTGTACCATTTAAGCGCATCTTTAAATGCAGGATCATCATAGTTGGAAGTTCCGTCCGCTTTATAACCTGACACATTTTTTTGTCTGGACTGCAAGTACAAGTAGTTATCAAACGTAAGCATGTAGGAGCCGTAGACACCTTTTTCCGGTTTCGTTAATTTTTTAGCCGTCTCAATGTACTGGCTCCACGTCCAGTTTCCAGTAGGGTACGGAACACCTGCTTCATCAAACAGCTTTTTGTTATAAAAGACAGCCCACATCGATAAATTCATTGGCAAGTAGTACACTTCATCCTTGTATTTCGTGAGTGAGTCCCCATATATTTTATCAATATCGTAATTAGCCTGTTTCGCTAAATCTTTCATCGGATACAAGAAATCTCTGGATGCATACTTATTCTGATCGATTGGATTCGAAAGGCCAATAATATCTGTCTTGTCACCAGAGAGCATGGCAATATCGATTTTCTTCATGGCTTCATCTAGTGTACCTGGCAAAATATTAAGTTCCAGCTTGTTCCCCGTTTTGGTTTCCCATTGTTTTTTTAACTTATCGTTAGGCGTGCCATCTTCCCACTCCTTCTGACCCGCTGAAGTAATGAACATGGACAATGTTACAGGATCAGCCTTCTTCGGTGCAGTACTAGCAGAAGCTACCGCTCCTGTTTCTTTCTTCGTTGTGGTAGCGCTACCACATCCGCTCAAAAGGCTTAACCCGACAACCGACGACAAACTTATTAATGCCCAACTTCTCTTGAACCCCTGCATAAAAGCGCCTCCATTTTTCTGTATGCCACATGTTTTGTCTTGCTACGAGTTTCATTCTAGGGGGAATACGGATTAAAAAATAGGGGATGGTTTTTGGATTAGGTTTGATCTTTTTGACAGTTGCCGATTTCGATCGGAAGTTCTTCGAAGTTCCTTTACATGAAAAGAATGCGTGATTATTATAGAGTCAAAGGAGTGAGTCCGATGAACGATACCTATAAAATGATGATTGTTGACGATGAATTCGAGATTCGGGAAGGCCTAAACTCCTTTTATTGGGAACGCTTTCAATTCCAGGTAATTGGCCTAGCCGCCAACGGCAAGCAAGCGCTCGACTTGATGCAGCGAAATGATGTGGATATTGTTCTTACGGATATCAAGATGCCCGTTATGGATGGCATCGAGCTCAGTAGAGCCATTTCCGTGCATTATCCGCATGTCAAAATTGTTATTTTGTCTGGATATAAAGAATTTACATACGCGCGAGATGCCCTTCAAGCAGGCGTATCCGAATATTTGTTGAAACCCGTGGATTTGAAGCACCTCAGTGAAAGTATGATGAAGTTAAAGCTTCTATTGGATACCGAACGGCAATCGTCGTTAAAGCTGCAATCCTATGAGAACCAGTTGGCGAACAGCCTGCCTGCTGCCAGAGATCACTTTTTCCAGTCATTCATCCAAGACCTCTTACCTGAATATCATGAGGCCAAAGAAAAAATGAGCTTATTGGAAATTGAAATGAACGCTACGTATTATTGTTGCGCAGCTGTGAAGTTCGAATCCAATGAGCATCCTGACGCTAGTCTACCTGATGCCAATAAGTTTACGAAGGCTATTACAATTATTGAACGCCATCTCGATGCAGGTCAATGTCATAGTTATACGCTTAAGAAAAAAGCTGGTGAACTAGCCGTCTTTCTGAATCTGAACGCGACATCCGTTCCGCCACGTCGATCCCTTTCCTTGCTTTTTGAGCAAATTATCTCCTCCATTGAACAGGAGACTGGTTGTCGATCCATTATAGGCCTAGGTGAAGTTTATCCGAGTTTGCTCTCTTTCCCGGATTCCTACAAGCAGGCGAGAAGCGTCATGGAACGAAACATTTACTGGGAACGCAGCGGATTGTTTCTATGGGATCCTGCTGAAGGGCTTCAAGTTGAACGCAAAGAATATTCGTATCCCTATCCTTATGAAACCAAATTTCTCGATGCGGTACTGGAAGGCAATCGCGAAAATAGCTCTCTGCATTTCCAACAATTTTGGGACACCTGCGGCCTAGACTCTGAACGTGCTGAGCTCCCCCTCGTCCTCAGATACTTGACTCCGCTCTTCACGATGTTAGAACGAAGGTTGGATCTGCACGGCGCTTCCTTTAAAGCGATGGCAAATCTCCACATGCCTTTCAGCGAGTTTATAGAACAATTTCAGACCTTATCGCAATTGAAAATCGCGTTGGACCGCTTAATTTCAGACATTACAATGCAAATCAAAAAATTAAATGACGTTGTGCAAACGACTTCGCATTCGGCAGTCCAGCAAGTAAAAAAATATATCGAAGAGCATTGCAGCGAAAAAATCACTTTAAATCAAATGGCTGAGCTCGTTTATCTCAATCCCAGCTATTTCAGCATTCAATTTAAAAAAGAAACAGGCATTAACTTTATCGACTATTTAAAAAATTGCCGAATGGAAAAAGCCAAAGAATTGCTGCGCCGCATCGATCTCAAAGTGTATGAAATCGGTGAATTAGTCGGCTATCAAGACCGTAAGTATTTCGCCACTACGTTCAAAAGTTACACGAAACTAACACCGCTCGAGTACCGTCAATCCTTCATCACATATTGAAAGCGGTGTCTACATGGAAAGTTTGAAGTTGTTTCTCAAAAGCTTTCTCTATAATCATTCGATTCGTAGGAAGCTTCTGTTCTGTTCGGTACTGCTCACGCTGACGCTAGCCACGACCTTTTATTGGTTATCCGAAGCCTTCGTGAGTCGACTTATCGTGCAAGAAAAAGCGGAATACCAKGTGAATGAATTTAAACAAACAGCCAATTACTTCAAATCCCTCTTTGCAGATCTGGATGCGAATACGAACAAGTTGGTAAACACAGCCTTGGTACAAACAGCCGTCAATGAGCCGTTCCAGCAAAACGATTTCATCCAAATCGGACAACGGGTTCAGCGATTGACGAGCGAAATAAATGATACGTTACTTTATCATGATTATATCGACAAAATTATGATTTTGGGTAAAAACAATCTAGTCTATCTCTATGAATATGATAATGGCGGCAAATACGCGGGAACCGATTTCAAGTTTACACATTGGCTGAATGAAAGTGCGGCTTATCTTTATAAACAACAAGAAGGTGTTCCGTTTTATTACAATGCCTTGGGTGCATCTCTCACCAATGGCTTCGACGAACGGGCGTTAGCTAATATGCTTGATCATCGCATTGCCTATTACCGTCCCATCCGGCTAGAAAATGAAACGATTGGCACGATGGTAGTGACGTTTAATATTCCTGAGTTTGCGAAGGAAGTATTTTATAGTTCTGATGCTGATGAGACACTTCAATTGCTGACCAATCAACACTTGCCGATTTGGAGCAACAAGCCTATCAGCTTAGATAGAGAAGACTTCTCTTCTTCCCTGCAATCCGATGATACTTCTTATAAAATCATTCAAAAAAACGGAAGTAACGTGCTGGTTACCCACTTTCAGCTGCCCTCCTATCCGTTTGAACTCATGAGTGAATTTCCTATCGCATCGATCTTAACAAGCAAGGATGGAACGCACTCTTACCTATTCTTTTTCGGTCTGGGATCGCTAGTATTTGTTATGATCTTGTCATTCTGGTTTGCCGGGACGTTATCTAAACCGTTGTTTGAATTAACACAAGGATTATCCGCTGGATTTGCTGCAATGAACGAACGCGCGCCACTAGAACCACGCATCATTTTTCCTAATTATCGTGTGCGTTCCAAGTTAATTGCTTATTTTGTCCTAACAACCTTTGTGCCCAACTTGCTGTTTGTCCTGTTGCTGACTTACGTTCACTATGACAACTATCAAAATAAGGTGATGCAGCTGACGGAAAGCACGATACAACAAGTTAAACGGAATATCAATTACAGTCTGAAGAACTACGACAGATTAACGCAACAGTTAATCTATCATCCTGAAGTCCAACAAACGATGCGAAAATCAGAAACGACTTCTTTACAACCAACTGATAACATGATGCTAGAGCTTCAATTTGGTAACATCAAGCAGCGGAAAAGGGAGTTTCTATCCATGGAACTCTACAATCAAACCCGCGAGCGAATCTATACAGGCATGTATGCAGGCACCGTTCCGATATCGAAGACCGATCCGCGGGTTTTTGAGAAGCTGGATCATAGCTCAGGTGAGTTGCTGCTCATCGGTACCTATCGCAATTTGTATATGACTCCGGTACTCACATTTGCCAGAAAAATTAGCTCTTCCAGCGAATCCAATCTCGGATCTAAGCTCGGGTATATGATTGTCAATGTGGAACAGGACATGCTGAACAATATCTTCCGAACGATCCGTATCGGAGACTCTGGTTATTTCTTTCTGATGGATGCGAACGGCACTATATTATCGCATGATAACGACGAGCTCACCTCACATGTGCTTACGAAGGAAGATCCTCTCGTAACTGAGATGATGCAGCAGATGAGTGGTTCCTATTTCAAAAACGACGGAAATAAAAAGTATATGGTCTTCTACGACACCGCTTCCTACTTTGGCGTAAAGATGGTTGGCATTGTCCCTTCAGACGAATTGAAGAAAAAGGTGTTGACCCTGGTCTGGTACAGCGCAGCTTTCTTCGCTTTATTCGGAATTCTGATTATGCTTATCGCAACACTGATCTCTAGTCTTATTAGCAAACCGCTGCGGAAGCTGCAGAACTTGATGCATGAAGTGAATGAGGGCAACTTTGAAGCAAGGATGAATCACAAAGGCCGAGACGAAATTGCCAGTCTTGCCCGCCATTTTAACAATATGATCAAGCGCTTGAACGAGTTAATTACCGAAAATTATCAATCGAAAATTCGCGAGAAGGAGCTCATGTTCCTGGAGAAAGAAGCCCAGCTCCATGCCTTGCAGCAGCAAATTAATCCGCACTTCTTATACAACACGCTGGAGTCGATTAAATGGATGGCCTTCCGACAGGGTGCAGGCGAAATCGTTGAAATGACAACTGCACTGGGGCAATTTTTCCGAGGAAGCATTAGCAAAAAGAGTGGCTTAGTTCGCATGTCTGAAGAGCTGGACCACCTAGAGCAATACTTGCGGATTCAAAAAATTAGAGCAAAAAATCGTTTCATTGTGATTTGGGATGTCTCCGACGCGCTGCAATCTTCCTTAACGGTCAAATTGATTTTGCAGCCGATTGTAGAAAACGCCATTGTACATGGCCTGGATACGATAGAATCAGACGGTTTGCTGATGATCAAGGGGTATCTCGATGGAAGCCACTTGCATATCGAAATTCTCGATAATGGCGCGGGGATGAGCGCGGAACAATTACAACATTTACGATTGATTGAAGAGGAAGAACGGGAGACTAACGATTCTGGCATTGGATTGATCAATGTGTTCCAGCGATTGCATTTGTATTTCAATGACAGCTTTACCTGGGACATCGACAGTCAGCTAGGCAGAGGAACACTCGTGCGTCTCCACTTGCCCTTGCTTTCTGAAGATGATGAAGGGTAACTAACCGTTATACCAAGCAAGCAAACAGCCGCCCCACGATACGTGGGACGGCTGTTTGTTTATGCGCTGCTATTCCAATTGACGTACTTGCACGCCTTTATCACGAATGCGCTCCAGCGCATCCTTGCTCGTCATGCGATCCGTAATGACATGTTGAATCTCCGACCAATCCGCAACTTGTGTTAAAGCCTGCATGCCGAATTTACTATGGTCAGCGAGCAGATAGGTTTCGTCTGCAATGCTGATCATTTTGCGCTTAATCAACGCTTGCAGCTCATTCGATTCGCTGATGCCGCGCTGCACGTGAACCCCTTTGCATGAAAGGAACAGCTTGTGCGCATGGTACATATCCAAGGATCGCTCCGATAAGGGGCCTACGTAGGATAAAGACTTCGGAGAAAGCAAGCCGCCCGTTGAAATGACTTGAATTTTCTCTTTGCCGCTTACCTCCAAGGCAACTTTCATCGAGTTAGTGATGATGGTAATCGCCATATCGGGAATCATTTTCGCCATATACCAAGCCGTGGTACTCGCATCGAGAATGATGCGGTCCCCTTCCTGAATATGTGAAACAGCTTCCTTCGCAATACTATTCTTAAAATCCGCATGAGCCGTCTCCCGCTCCATGAAAGGAACTTCGGTCTGCGCTTCCTTCACACTCACCGCACCGCCATGGCTGCGCATAAGCTTGCCTTCGGCTTCTAAGCGATCCAAGTCACGTCGAATTGTTTCTTCCGTGACCTGACACAGCTCACTTAACTCGGTCACCCGGATGCTTCCTCTTTCATTAACTAATTGAACGATTCTCTGCCATCTTTCTGCTACCAGCATCGTTACCCCTCATTTCACCGTCGATCGGGAGGCCACCTGACAGAACACTGCATACGCCGCCTGCCAACCCGCCTCATCCTGGGGATGATACGTCTTGACTGGGAACGAATTCCGAATCAGCTTTCTGGCTTCACGCAAGTTCGCGATATACCCTAGTGCTATCCATTGTACTACAAGGTTTCCTAAGGCACTACCCTCTACCGGCCCCGCCCACACTTCACGCTGTGTAGCGCTCGCTGTGAACTGACACAACAGCTCGTTCTGGATGCCCCCACCTACGATGTGAAGTCCGCGGTATGTCTTGCCTGAAAGCTGCTCTGTACGCTCCAAGATAAAACGATATTTCAGCGCGAGGCTTTCCATAATACAACGTACGATTTCACCATCCGTTTGTGGAACAGCTTGTTCGGTGTCACGACAATATTGCTGGATTTGCCTCGGCATATGTGCAGGGTTAAGGAACATATCGTCATCCGGATCGATGAAGAATTGGAATGGCTTCACGGTTTCTGCTTGCTTCACAAGTTCCGCGAAGCTGGTTGTTTTGCCTTCTTTTTCCCACGTCCGCTTGCATTCCTGAATAAGCCATAGCCCCATGATGTTCTTCAATAAGCGATTCGTGCCGTATACGCCGCCTTCATTCGTGAAGTTCCACGCTAAGGCTTGTTCCGTGAGCACCGGCGCCTCCGTTTCCGTACCTAGCAATGACCATGTTCCACAGCTGAGGAAGGCAAAGTCATCATCAAGCGCAGGAACAGCAACAACAGCAGACGCTGTATCGTGCTCACCAACAGCAATGACAGGGATGGAAGGAACATCCAGTTCCTCACAAACAGCCGGGCTCAATGCACCTACTTGTTTACCTGAAGCAACTGGCGGCAAAAAGATTTGTGCTGGAAGTCTTAATTGTTCGATGAGTGCCGTGTCCCACGTGAAGCTCGTTGCATTAAACAACTGCGTCGTCGTGGCATTCGTGAATTCGCTATGTTTTTCACCTGTTAGGAAATAGCGAAGCAAGTCTGGAATCATGAGAAACGTCGCCGCGCGGTCAAGTAGCTCAGGATTGTTTTTTTGAAGGGTATAGAGCTGGAAAATGGAGTTGAATTGCAAAAACTGCAGCCCTGTTAGCGCATACAGCTTTTCGCGTCCGACGATATCCATGACTTCGCTCATGATGCCGTCCGTATGGTGATCCCGATAATGGTAGGGATTTCCCAACAGCTCACCATTCGCAGCCAACAGTCCGAAATCTACTGCCCAAGAATCAATCGCTAAGCTCTCGATATTCGCGTAGCCTAGATGCTTAGTTTGTAAAATACCTTGCTTCAACTCATGAAGCAACCGCAAAATATCCCAGTGAAGGTGGTTGCCCACCTGCACTGGATCATTGGAGAAGCGGTGAATTTCCTCGATCGTGATCCGGCCCGCTTCAGAATCAAGACGTCCGACGATCGCTCTGCCGCTRCTTGCTCCCAAATCAAAAGCTAGAACCGTCGAAGGGGTACTCACCAGCTTGCACCGCCTTTGCCGCGCGCATTAATTTTCTCGTCATAACCGCTTGCCAAGTAAGCCTTCATTGGGTCAACTGGCACACCGATTTCCTCACGTACTGCTTGAAGCAGAGGCGTTACATCAAATTCAAATGCTTTACGAACCGCATCCTCAGCACCAAGAACATCTTGATTGTCTTGTGCAGCACGTACTTCTTCAAGGTTAATCAGAAGCGCTTTCGCGTATTGCGTTTGTACGTTAAGTACAGAACGAAGCATCGCTGGGATTTTACGCTCAATGTTATGACTTTGGTCGATCATGTAGGCAATATTGTCAGATGCTTTACGAATTAGTGGATTCTTGTCGTTCGCTGCATCAATGATTTGATAGAAAATCAGGAACAATTCATACGGATTCACTGAACCTACGATCAGATCGTCATCGCCGTATTTACGGGAGTTGAAGTGGAATCCACCTAATTTATTTTCATCCAACAAGTACGTTACGATGTGCTCAATGTTCGTTCCTTGCGGGTGATGTCCTGTATCGACAAGTACTTCTGCTTGCGGACCCAATTTGTTCGCCAAATTGAACGCCATACCCCAATCAGCTAGATCTGTATGATAGAACGCAGGCTCATAGAACTTGTATTCGATCAACATACGCATGCTTGGTGACATCGCATTGTACATTTCTTTCAGTGACTCATACATCCATGCTTTACGAGCGCGGATATCTACTTGTCCTGGGTAGTTGGAGCCGTCAGCAAACCACAAGCTCAACACGTCGGAACCTACTGTTTTGGCGATGTCTACGCACTCCAACAGGTGGTCCGTTGCTTTGCGACGAATCGCAGCGTTCGAGTTCGTTACACTTCCGAAGATGTAATCATCTTCTTGGAAAAGGTTCGGGTTCACTGCACCGATGGAAACGCCTAGATCAGAAGCATGTTGCTTCAGCTTTGCGTAGTCGTCCACTTTGTCCCATGGGATATGGATGGCAACTGACGGGCAAGCACCCGTCAGCTTGTGCACTTGCGCCGCATCTTCGAATTTCTCGAAGGGATTACGCGGTACGCCTGTTTGTTTGTAGACTTTGAAACGTGTTCCTGAGTCTCCGTAACCCCATGAAGGTGTCTCAACTTTCAATGCTTTCAGCTTCGCTTTTACTGCAGCAATATCAATGCCTCTCAGGGCTTGTTGTTCTTCGAATAATGCGTAGGCTTTGTCGCTCATCGGTTTATTGCCTCCTATTAGATGAATTAGCGCGTGAAGGCAGCAGGTACGCCACCATCAACAGTGATCATGCAACCAGTTGTTTTAGCTGCTTTGGATGATGCGAAGTACACGATAGCTTCTGCAACGTCTTTCGGGAAAATGTTTACAAGCAACGTCGTTCTCTTACGGTAGTGCTCTTCCAACTGATCCGGTTCGATTCCGTAGGCAGCCGCACGCTCATTGCGCCAGCCGGAGTTCCAAATCGCGGAACCTTGAAGAATGGCATCTGGCAATACGGAGTTTACGCGGATACCGAATTCGCCGCCTTCTGCTGCGATACAACGTGCCAAGTGAATTTCTGCTGCTTTTGCAGTCGAGTATGCGGAAGCATTTTTCCCAGCAAATACGGAGTTTTTGGAGCCGACGAATACCATGCTGCCGCCAACTTTTTGTGTTTTCATGATTTTAAACGCTTCTCTAGCTACAAGGAAATACCCTGTGCTAAGGACGTTCATGTTCAAGTTCCACTCTTTAAGCGATGTTTCGTCAAAAGGACTGGAAGTCGCAAGACCTGCGTTGTTCACGATAATATCGATTCCGCCGTAGCTAAGAATAGACTCGCGGAACGCTGCAATTACTTCTTCTTCTTTCGTTACGTCCATGCGAACAGCAATCGCTCTGTTTTCGCCATATTGGTCGTTAAGTTCTGCTGCCAGTTTCTGTGCACCTTCAAGGTTCAAGTCAGCAAGCACAACGTGTGCGCCATCTTTGAGGAATTGACGAGCTGTTACGCTTCCGATTCCGCCCGCGCCGCCAGTGATGAAGGCGATTTGACGGGAGAACTCAGCTTCTGCAGGAGCAAGTGTTAATTTATAAAGTTCAAGAGGCCAGTACTCAACATTGTAGGATTCGTTTTCGCTTAAGGATACGAACGTTCCAAGCGCTGTAGCGCCTCTCATAACGGAGATTGCACGGTGGTAAAGCGCACCGCTAATTTGTGCCATAGCCCAGCTTTTGCCTGTGTTGATCATCCCGATTCCTGGAATAAGGATAACACGTGGAGCCGCTTCATTGATAACGTCGCCTTCATTTTTGTTACGGTCAAAATAAGCTTTGTACTCTTCTTTGTATGCTTCGATTCCGGCTTTAAGTGCTTCAGCCAAGGAAGCTGCATCACCTGTTGTCGGATTCCAGTCGATATATAAAGGCTTCATTTTCGTATGAACAAGGTGATCCGGGCAAGCTGCTCCAACTTGGGAAAGAACAGCAGCATCGCGGCTATTTACAAATTGAAGTACATCGTCTGCACTGTCAATGGTGAGGATCATTTTCTTCTCATTGCTTACCGCACCGCGTACGACTGGAAGAACTTGAGCCAATAGTTCGCTGCGAGCTTCTACGCTAAGAGATTCATATTTAGATCCGCCATATAGGTTCGCTTCGTTCACGCGAGCTTCGATGAAGCTTGCTGCTTCATTAATGATAGCGATTGTTTTCAAGTAGCTCTCTTCAGACGTTTCACCCCAAGTTACTAGACCATGTTTCTCCATAAGGACAAGCTCAGCTTTTGGATTGTTGCGAACGCCATCTGCGATCATTTTGGAAAGTGTAAAGCCAGGACGTACATAAGGTACCCATACGAAACGATCGCCATAAATTTCTTTCGCAAGCTCACGTCCATTATGTGCGCAGCAGAGTGAGATAATCGCATCTGGATGTGTGTGGTCAACGTTTTTGAATGGTAAGAACGCATGTAGAAGTGTCTCGATGGAAGCACGCGGGTGCTTGCTGTCGATCATACAATTCGCAAGATAAGCAACCATTTCTTCATCAGACATTTCGTCACGCTCGATCAAAGGACGAATATCTTCCATACGAAGACCTGTGAAATTCTTTGCTTTCATCGTTCCAAGGTCAGAACCGCTGCCTTTAACCCACATCACTTCAACATCGCGACCACGGAAATCTTTATCGATCGTTTTGTAAGAAGTATTGCCGCCGCCCCAGTTACATACAGCGCGATCCGTGCCTAATAAATTAGAACGATAAACAATTTCTTCTACACCTTTCGATACTGCATTCGCTTTTGAAGCTTCCCATAAATTCGCAACCATTTAAGTACCCTCCTAAGTTTTACATCCCATGTGTATGTTTTTGTTTTTGATGGTTTCATCTTAACACATCTTTGTTTATTTTTGAATAATTATTTTTATGTTTGTTTTGTTGAGAAGAAAACACAGATTTATCCGTCTTTTGTGTATAAAATGAAGGGATTGGCTAGTTTAGAAGGAGGATATCGGGAATAACTGAGGGCATTGGACAAACATTACCTGTGCTAATCTGCGAATGTGTGGTTTTTCTTCTGAATTTGATAACGATGCTCCTGCTGAGTAATAACTGGAAAAACTACAGCTAATACCGGGGAAATCACCTTTTGTTTCACATTAACTGGATAACCTACAGCTATTTTCAACTGAAATCGCTGATTCAGGTAAAAAGCTAACTATTAACTACATTTTTTCCATTTAATTTAATTTTTTCGACTAAAATGCTGAATTTAACTGTATGTTTTCCATTTATTAGGGAGGGGAACGCTGGGAGCGCTCTTCGGTATCTGTTGAGTAACAAAAAGGTGAATTGAGGGGAAAGTTCGATATTTGTTGACTAGCTAGATGTATGGAGGCAAGTATGATGTTTGTTGAGTAGCTATGTGTAAGGGGAAAGTTTGATATTTGTTGAGTAGCTATGTGTAAGGGGAAAGTTTGATATTTGTTGAGTAGCTATGGTGTAAGGAGGCAAGTTTGAGGTTTATTGAGTAACTAGGGTTTAAGGGACATGTTTGATGGATTGTAGAATAGCTACTATTGGGCATAGAGACAAGTTGCTGCTCTTTGAATAGCTATGGTGTCGKGGGATGCCCGGCGAATAGCTATTTCTATATATCATCATCGAACTGCCACTTATCTCCGCCACTGACTGAATCTCCAGTCATGTCACCCTGCATGTCGCCGCCGTAATCTCTGTGCTCGTCCTCGGCCACATTTTGCAAATCGAAAGCGTTGATCGTTATGATCGGATAGGTATGATGCGCGGCGATTTGAGCCGCCTGCAATTTCATAAACTTCGGCGAGCCTTCTGTCTCTTCATCATAAACAAGCAAAATGCCGTCAGAGTTTCGTAGGAGGAACTTGTCCCTCTCCTTGAACTGCCAAGGCCCCTCATATTTGGTCTTCGTTACACTGTTCACGTAATTCGCACGCTGCATGACACTTGCATAGCAGCCTTTCTTGTCATCACTCCACTTCTCTTCCTGCTCTAGAAAAGGAGTAATCACTGCAAGCTTAATTTCTGGATGCGTGCTCTCTCTCAGTTCAAGCACTGCCTCCGCCGCCCATAGCTCCACGCCCCATTGACCACTGACGACAACCCATTCAAGCCCGTCATCTAACAAGGCGATAAGTCGCTTTTGAATTGCTTTTTTGATAATCGGAATGCCTGGATGCTTCAATGAGAAAATACCGAGTTCATTCGCTTTGTACCCAGTAATCAGCACTCGTTTCATATGAACTCACCTCCTTGTTGATCATCCTAACAGGTTAGCATAGTTAGATCGAATTAGGAAGAAGTGCAGACTTGAATCATTTTCATGTTATATTATATGACATATTCGTTAATTTTCACACAATAGGACAATTTATTGAMTGATTTTATCAAAATAATGATTGAAATTTCAAACTAATTAAGTTATTCTGTTCTCAACACACAAATGTACGTTAACTAACCTAACACAAATAGAGGAGCGGAGAGAAAATGAATATTGCACTCGTTGCGCATGATGTTTACAAAAACTTGCTCGTAGACTTTGTCATAGCTTATAAGCATATTTTCCAAAAGCACCAACTCTATGCTACAGGTACGACAGGAAGAAGAATTAGTGAAGCCGCAAAGCTCGATGTCATTCGCTTGCGCTCAGGCCCCTTTGGCGGAGATCAGCAGATCGGTGCGATGATTGCGATGGATGATATTGATTTACTTATCTTTTTCCGCGATCCCATCTCTGCTTTAGGACATGAACCCGATATTGCAGCGCTCCTTCGCCTCTGTGATGTGCAACAGATCCCTCTCGCTACCAATCTTGGAACAGCAGAAATGCTGATTAGAGCCATGGAAAACGGCTTCCTCTCTTGGCGCGAAGAAATACGCAAATATGATTCTCCTCGATTGAATGGTACGGATAACAAATAAGACTACCTGAAATTATAGTAGAATCTACTGCCATCTACCTTTCCCTTTCAAAATAAGATAATATTCCAACAAACTAGCCTGTCGACCAAGCCAATCCTCTATGATTTGCATATCTTACTATCATCTCTCTTGAAAGGATGATAGACATATGGCAAAGATCAAGCAAGGATCCGGCGGCCCCGTTCAATTCAGACATCGTCACATCATTTCTGGAAGAACAACAGGTGTCATTCGTCTTGGCGTCGTAGTTGGACACAAATTGATAATTGAGAGCATCGTCCGTCAAAGTGTAAAATAAATGACAAAAAAGACTACTGAACCCTGTTCAGTAGTCTTTCTATTAATACTTACAGATTTTTAACCAGCCATGGGTACGCCTGACTCCCATTAACCTCGTGAACACCTTCATAAAGATGAACGCCCAATCGCTCAGATGCTCCCGCCAACGCATACTCCCGCTCCAAGTAGGAAACGGCTGCTTCCACACCATCAACAGGAAAAATCGGATCTTGTTTACCTGATGCAATGAACAATGGACGCGGTGCAAGCAAACCGATTAATTCAGGAAGTTCCGCGAAGTCGAGCGCGCCAGGCAGATAGTTATCGATACAATGCCGCACGCCTATAATACTGCGCTTAAATGTATTGGTGAACGCGCACAGGACCGAGGCCTGGATGCGCTCATCTATTACTGCCGTGTAAGCGGCAAGTAAACCGCCACCCGAGAACCCAAAACAACCGATTCGACTCGCATCTACCTCTTCGCGTGACACGAGGTAATCTAACACTCGTCTCGCTTCTTGCACACGAACGCCAGCTAGAGAGATCCCATATAGCATAAGATGAGAAGCAAGCGTCTGACAGGAAGAATTCCCCACTTGTCCATCCTTCTGATCATCTTCCAATCGCCGATCACCGAACCCTAGAATTTCAGGGACAACGACGACGAAGCCGCGCCTCACCAACTCTAGCGCATAGTTGCCATGAAGATCCCATTCCCCCGTATGCTCAGTACCATCAGCGTTCAAGCCTACGATCTGCCTGCTCCCATAGCCATGACCATGAAGTGCAAGCACGGCAGCACGTTTACGAGAATCGCCTTTTGGCAACAACACATACACAGGGACACGAAAGCCCCAGAAAGTACTGATTTCAATTCGTTCTCGGATATGATCCCCTAGCTCGACACGATCAAGAAGAACAGGACGAAGTTCGTCCTGTTCTTCCATGGTCACCGCTAAGGAGTCCGCAAAGCGCTTTTTCATATGAGCTTTCGCATGTTCAGCCCATTCCGTACGACTCTGCTCGCGTTTCAACTCGAAAGTGYGATAGAGATGTTCCATACTCGCGTCAGGACTCCACATCTAGCTCAACCTCCGTCATAGGTTAAAATTTCACAAGTTTATCTACAGCAACTGGTTGCCCCGTACGCAATGAAATATTGCCGGCAATACCTGTAAGAATGGACATCGCTCCGTCAACATGGGATGCCGCGCGGTTGAATCGATCATCGGATGGCTTGTCGAAAATATCTTTCAACAGAACTGGATCGCCACCACCGTGGCCGCCAACACCTTCTTCAATTTCAACTTCATAAGGTGCCGCAAACATCGGGAATACCGTAATCGTTTTCGCTTTCAACGCACCCTCATCCGCTTTATCGCCACCGGAATTCACGTATGATTTCTCAACAACTTTCATTTCAATACGGCCTTTGCTGCCGTTAATGTTCACATTAAAGCCTTCCCACGGCAAGTACGCATTCAAKGAGTACGTTAGAATCGCTTTATTTTTGTAGCGAACCATCACACCCATCGTGTCTTCAATGGAGATCCCATCACCAAACACGCTCTGATCACGCTGATAACCATCCTCATGCTCCGCATCCAAATATAGACCTTTCAGATGTGCATTCTTATCCAATTGAAGTCCAAATGGGTCTTCTTTCGCGTATTCATTTCCAGTTGCACGTTGGTAGAACTTCGTTTCGCCGCGTTTCTCTGCGTTGGCCTTACCATAGAACATCAGATCCCCCATAGCAAAAACCGTCTCAGGCTGCGTCCCTAACCAGAAGTTAACCAAGTCAAAGTGATGCGTTGACTTATGCACAAGCAACCCGCCGCCATTGCGTTTATCCCGGTGCCATCTGCGGAAATAGTCAGCTCCATGCTCTGTATTGAGCAACCATTCGAAATGAACGGAGTGGACATCACCAATCGTTCCATCCATAATTAACTCACGAATTTTCGTATTGTGCGGTGCATAACGATAGTTAAACGTAACACGAAGCTGGCGGCCCGTACATTTAATCGCATCCAAAATTTCTTGGCATTTCTCTTCATCAACCGTCATCGGTTTCTCCGAAATGACATCACAGCCTAGTTCCATCGCTTTAATGATGTACGTATGGTGGGTACGATCCACTGTTGTTACGATGATCGCATCCGGCTTCTCATTACGGATCATTTCTTCGAATTGATCGGCTTTATACGTAGGAACAGCATGATACTCATACTTGTTGGCAAGTAAGTCATTCGTAAAGTTCATGCGCGTTTGGTTAATATCACAAATGGCAACAAGCTCGGATGTATCTCGGAAATCCTTCACCATGGAGCCATAGAAGAATTCAGCTCGTCCACCAGTTCCTACAATCGCATAACGTGTTTTCATCAGTTAATGCCCCTCTCGATTACAAAGTATTTCATCTCTTATAGCAAGATTAATACAATATTTGTTGTGTTTCTATTCAAATATTACCCGATGCCTTTATTTCCTTGCATATATTGCTGTAAAATAGAGAGGCACAACCTAACTTAGAGAGGTGTCTATGTTGTTTCATTACGAGATTGAAAGAATTCGCAGAGAGCAGCCCTACACAATGCTAGTGAATCATTTCCATGACCATTACGAGATCTATTATTTACTCAGCGGTAAACGCAATTATTTCATTCAAGACCGCGTCTATGCTATGCAAGAAGGTGATCTTGTATTTATAGATAAACATACGCTCCACAAAACGCTTGATGCCAATGATCGTCCGCACGAGCGCATCTTAATCAATTTCGAAGAACGCTGGCTCGCTATGAAAGATGATGAAACTTATGCGATTGCGCTATCTCCTTTTCGTCCAAAGCATTATATCGTCTCCCTTTCCGGCGCAAATCGCACACTCATTGAGAATCTGCTATTCAGTTTATTGCGAGAAAAGCAGCAAGAGCAGCTCGGTTGGGAGTTGAATAGCAAAGCCTTACTTACACAGTTGCTCATATTCTGCTCGCGACTCATGGACCAGCCCGGGACGCTAGATGAGCATCCCCAGGCTTATAATCCGAAGATTTTCGAAATCGTCACCTATATCAATGAACACTTCAATGAACGACTGACACTGGCGCTCATCTCCGAAAAGTTCCATATTAGTCCGAGTTACTTTTGCCGCTCCTTCAAGGATACGATTGGATTCTCGTTCGTCGAGTATTTGAACAACCTGCGCATCCGTGAGGCGCAACGATTATTAAGGGAAACGAAACTCAAAGTGATCCACATTGCCGAGCAAGCAGGCTTTGACAGTGTCGCTCACTTCGGGCGTGTATTCAAGCAGGTTACGTCGCAGACCCCATTGGAATGCCGGAAGATGATGCATCTGAGTCTGTGAGGACTTCCATTTCACTTCTTCATTGTTGTGAAGGGGAAGTTTCGCTTTTCAATCCGTTACCAGGAATTTGAAATTAGCTGGAAAATGTATATCTATTTCGGAGGAATTATCACGATTTTAGGATTTAAATGGAAAACATGTAGTTAAATTCTAGGAAATTAGGTCATTTTGGCTAAACTCGCTAAATTAACTACATGAAATCCATCTAATCGAAGTTTTCGCGAAATTGAGGTGAAATTAGCTGTAGAAAATCCATTTATTCGCACCGTGGAGCGCAGATTCGGGCATGAAGCCTCGCTCCGGCCTATTTCTCGCTTCCAGCCCACCCATCCTCACGCTAAACTCCACTAACTCTCTCACCGAACTAAGCCTGCCTCCACCAACTGCCCGCCGCGAAACCTCCATAAAACAAAAACCCTTCGTGCAAGCTCACGCTCACACAAAGGGTTGTCATTTAGAAACTGAAATATTGCTTAGCATTATTGTAGGAAATACCTTGAACCAACTGTTTCAACAGCTGCTCGTCGTTCGGGAACTCGCCCGCTTCAACCCACTCACCGATCATGTTGCATAGAATGCGACGGAAGTAGTCATGACGCGTGTAGGACAAGAAGCTGCGGGAATCCGTTAGCATCCCAACGAAACGTCCTAGTAAACCGAAGTTGCCGAGGGATTTCATTTGGGAGATCATGCCGTCGCGCGTATCATTGAACCACCATGCGGCGCCCAATTGGATTTTGCCAGCGATACCATCGCCTTGGAAGCTGCCCATCAAGGAAGCAAGAATCTCGTTATCCCGTGCGTTCAAGGAATAGAGAATGGTACGCGGCAAGGAATCCGCTACAGCTAGTGCGGACAATAGTCCCGTTAATGCTCCCGCAACAGGGCTATCACCAATGGAGTCGAATCCTGTATCAGGACCTAGCTTAGCGAAAGCCTGTCCATTGTTGTTACGGGAAGCGTTGATATGATACTGCATCGCCCAATCCAATTTCTTGTAGATGCCGCCAAGGAAGATCAGCGTGAAGGCTTTGTACTTCTTCTCGTCTTCCAGACTTACCGCTTGACCAGCAAGTCCTGCCGCGAAGATCGCGTCAACTTCTTCTTTGGTCGCTGTTGCAAAAGGCACATAATCCAACGCATGGTCAGACACTTTACAGCCGACAGAGTCAAAGAAGACAGCACGGCTTTCTAAACCAGCCAATAAATCATCATATGTGCGGATCGGCGTTCCTACCGCTTTTTCAAGTTGGGCAATCCATGGAAGGAAGGTAGCACGGTTGATTTCCAACGCCTTATCGGGACGGTAGGAAGGCAATACTTGCGTATCGAATCCTTCAATCTCTTTAATTTTGATGTGGTATTCCAAGGAATCCACAGGATCGTCTGTCGTACAAATGACCGTTACTTTGGAGTTTGTGATTAGGTCTCTAGCGCGGGATCCACCCTCAGCCAGCTTCGCATTCACTTTTTCCCAAATTGCTGGTGCATTCTGCTCATTAATGATATCGTACACACCGAAATAGGTTTGAAGCTCCATGTGGGACCAGTGGTACAACGGATTGCCGATCGCCATAGGAAGCGTGGAAGCCCATGCTACAAAGCGATCATAATCACTAGCTTCACCAGTAATCTTGGACTCATCAATACCGTTAGCACGCATCATCCGCCATTTGTAGTGGTCACCGTATAACCAAGCTTCGGTTATGTTGTTAAATTGTTTATTTTCATAAATTTCCTTCGGACTTAAGTGGCAGTGATAGTCAATAATCGGCAGTTCTTTGGCATATTCATGAAAAAGATGTACGGCAGTTTCATTGTTAAGTAAGAAATTTTCGTCTAAAAACGTTTTCATAAAGCGATTTCCACCCTTCTCAAGCTGAATGATCTGCTATCTATATTAGCAAAAGATCAGCTCAGAAATCTTGCGATTTCGTGCTTTTATTTCATAAAATATGCATATCTTGACCTCTAGAAGGGTTCATAGCGGCTAAGGGAGTGTATTTCTTACATTTGAATTTGTTTCAATTTCTTCTGGTATCGCTTCTGTAGCACCAGGAACATGACGGGATTTCACATTAATCCCATCCGAAGAAGAAATGCTGATGTGGACAGAACCAGGCAATACATGCGCGCGAATTAAGATTGGCTGATTATAGTCGTTTCTAAAACTAAAGTCAGGCCCGCCCCAATTCACGGTAGCATCTCTGCCATGTGGCACATAAGGCACCGATCGACTGTGGGAGTACCTTTCAATAATCGTGAGTCCTGCACGGTCAACCGCATTAAATAACGTTGAGGATATTTGACAAATACCGCCGCCGATTCCCTCGGAGAATTCACCCCTTACAATCACCTTTGCCGACATATACCCCCTGCTCGGTGTTCGAACGCCTACAACGCGATTGAAAGAAAACGTCTCATTCGGCTGCACAACATAATTGTTGATCGCCTGTGTAGCTAGTTTGAGATTCGTTACACGGTGATTATTGCGGGAATTAAAATAGGTAACATAATAGCCTATTGGTCGGACTCGAATGCTGGCAAGCAGTTCACTATCCACTTTGGGATACAGGGATTGCAGGGGTAACGCCACATTCATGGGACCTTCTGCATAAAATTGCCCATAGAATTGATTGATAAAAGCACGTCGATTCAATCGAACGCCTGCACTCTCTTTCACGATGCCCCCACTGTCACTAATTGTAGCGTTAATCGGCTTTCGGTAAATCGATTTGTCGATTTGTTCAGCAAGCCGGTTTAATTTCTGTGTATCTACCAGTGGAATATCCAAGAGGTCTGTCGCAATAGACTCTCGCCTAATCTGAGCCATCTTTTCACCATTCGAGCTATCCGATAGTTGAAAAGGTAATTCTTTGGGCTGGGCAAGCAGCAACAAGCCCAATAGCCATTCATAGCGCATGAACGCAATTCACCTCCTGCCCATAGTGTAAACAAATGTCAAAATTCCATGCAATGACAACTCAGATACATTTTGAAAATGGAATTCAACAGACGGTAAAATTTATTTGACAGTCGGCGAGCAGAGCGATAAACTTCAAACAAGACGAAGTGAGAAAACCTCTATCGAGGCCATTCAAAGATGAGCGACCGCGTTTAGAGGTAAGTTTTATCGCCAATTAGAAAGACGTTTTCGGGAGCCGAAAACTTTAACTTTCTAATGTGGAAAAAGGAGGATTTTTCTAATGACGTTTGAACACAATCTTGAGAAATATGCGGAGCTGACTGTTCGAGTAGCACTCAACATTCAAGCTGGTCAATCGCTTTGGATTAATGCGCCAATTGGGCACCCCGAATTCGTAAGACTCATCACTCGTAAAGCGTACGAAGTTGGCGCTAAGCATGTACATATTGAATGGCAGGATGAAATCTGCACCCAAATTCGCTATACACACGCGCCCGACGAATCATTCAATGAGTACCCAGCTTGGCGTGCGCAAGCACTAACCGAGTTAGCTGAAAGCAATGGCGCCTACTTATGGATTGACGCGGACAACCCCGAGCTGCTGAAGGATGTGGATCCTGCTCGAATCTCAGCGAATGCGAAGGCGGCAGGTCCCCTGCTGGTCAAATGGCGCGAATACATGTCCTCTTACAAAATGACTTGGTCTATCATCGCTGCCCCTTCCCTGGCCTGGGCACAAAAGGTATTCCCTGATCTCGAAGATCAGGCTGCCGTCACTGCTTTATGGGATGCGATCTTCGAAGCTACCCGCGTAGATCAAGAAAATCCTGTACAAACATGGCAGGATCACAACGCGACTCTTCGTAGCAAACGGGAACAATTGAATGAGAAACAATTTCATAAAATCCATTACCGCGCTCCTGGAACGGAGCTTACGGTGGGACTTCCACCTCAGCACATTTGGCGAGGCGGTTCCGCGACGAACGAAACAGGCGGCTTCGATTTCAACCCGAACATCCCGACAGAGGAAGTGTTCATTTCCCCGAATCGCCTAGGAACGTATGGAACGGTTCGAAGTACGAAGCCGCTTAGCTACCAAGGCAGCTTGATCGACAATTTCTCGATCACCTTCGAGCAAGGCCGCGTCACACATTACACAGCGGAACATGGCTTTGAATCACTGCAAGCGATGATTGAGATGGATGAAGGCGCGCACTACTTGGGCGAAATCGCACTCGTGCCGCATGTCTCTCCCATTTCGAACACGAACTTAATCTTCTTCAGTACGCTCTATGATGAAAATGCTTCAAATCATCTGGCCCTCGGTCGTGCCTTCCCGACTTGTATTGAAGGCGGCACAAAGATGAGCAAAGAAGAACAGCTGCAAGCAGGACTGAACGACAGCCTCATTCACGTCGACTTTATGATCGGCTCTGCCGAGATGGATATTGACGGTGAACACGCGGATGGCACGTTAGAACCGATCTTCCGTAAGGGGAATTGGGCGTTTTAAATAGAAAGAGGGTATCCCTGAAAGCCATGTAAGTGGCGAGGGATCCCTCTTTTTCTACTTATGTATGATTTGATTTTTAATAAGCTCAATTTGACGAATTCGATTCGTGTCTCTAGCACGCACAATGAAAGTCCAATCCTGATACTGCCAGAGTTCACCAATTTTCAATTCCGACTGCTTACTATATAACCAGCCACCGATAGAATCCACATTCTCGTCCTGAATGTCAAGTCCCAATCTAGCGTTTAACTCGATGATCAAGGCGTTACCTTCGACGACATAGTGTCCTTCGGCTAACTTGTCAATTTCTTTCAGTTCATCTTTATCAAATTCATCACGAATTTCACCGACAATTTCCTCCAGAATATCTTCAATCGTAATCAATCCGGACGTTCCGCCGTACTCATCCATCAGCAAAGCGATATGTACATTTTCACGCTGCATCTTTTTGAGCAGGGACTTCACGGGCATTCCTTCCGGTATCGTCATGATCGGTTGAAGTAAACCTTTGAAATTAAAATCCGGATTCGAAATGTAACTTAAGAAAAATTGCTTCGTATTGACGAATCCAATAATATGATCTTTGCTCTCTTTGGCTACGGGAAAACGTGTGTATTGTTCTTTGATTATAATATTCATGTTCTCTTCAAGTGATTTATCCGCATAGAGACAGATCATATCCGTACGTGGGACCATGATTTCACGCGCCAACAATTCATCGAATGAGAAGATGCGATTCACATATCCGTATTCGGTCTTATTTATTTTTCCACTCTCAAGGCTGTCTGATAAAATAATGCGTATTTCTTCTTCGGAATGAGCTTCTTCGTGTTCGCTTGCTGGCTTAACGCCAAATAGCTTGACGAGTTGAGTCGCTGAGCCATTTAAAATCCAAATGAATGGGTACATAATTTTATAAAAGAAAATAATAAACGGAGCTGTTAGAATTGAAATTGCTTCAGCTTTCTGAATCGCTAACGTTTTGGGAGCTAGTTCACCAAGAACAACATGAATATAAGTAATGGATAAAAAGGCGATACCAAAAGATAGGATGTGCGACAGTGTTTCCCCTACACCAAGCCCATGGAACAAAGGACCGAGGATCTTCTCGACCGTTGGCTCACCTAACCAACCGAGGCCTAGCGCGGTAATCGTGATGCCGAGTTGACATGCGGATAAGTAGCCATCCAAATTCGAAGTAACGGTTTGAACAGCTAGTGCATTTTTCTTACCTTCCAATACCATTTGATCTACACGGCTTGGACGAATCCGAATAACGGCAAATTCTGTCGCAACAAAAAAAGCAGTAAGTACAATCAGTAATAAGATTAAAACCAAATTGATTAGCATGGTAACCTTCTTTCAGATATTAGTTTACATCCATAAGTTTATCTCTCTTGACCAAACTTATCAATGTTAGCAACCCCCATCAGTCATGGAAATGTAATAAGGCTCGGATTGTAGTTATTCAACTACGATCCGAGCCTATTCATTTCTACTTTCTATACTGCCAGGTTCTCTACCCTTACGTTTACTTCCAGAACGCGAAGCCCTGTCAAATTCTCCACATCTGCCCTAACGTTTTCTTGAAGCTCATGACATACGTTATGAATCATCATGCCGTAATTGACGATGACACGTAAATGGATGACGACATCCGACTCCATGACCTCGACTACTACGCCTTTTTTGGCATTTTTACCACTCAAGCGCTTCGTAAGCTCCTCGGAGAGGCCACCCGACATGGAATCAATACCGGGTGTATGTAGAGCAGCGAACACAGCTATGATAGAAATAACATCGTCTGATATACGTATGACACCAGATGGCGATTTCACAGACACAAGGATCACCTCCTATTATCGATGCTTTTGAGAATTTGTTTAAACGCATGAAAGTCTTTAATTAAGTAATTAAGCCTCTTTATTAATTGATTAGCAATATCCGAAGTATAAGCAAAACCAATCTCATCAATTAGCTCATCTAATTCACCCGCCAATACGATGAAATCAATATTATCCTTCTCATTACTTATCTTCATTTTAATGTCATTCGCCAGTGCTTCGCCGAGCTCTCTCATGTGTTTCACTTCAAGATGTTTTGTCATTTTCACCATTGGAGGGGTATAATCMTTCCGAAAATCGATGCCAGGAACTTCCTTCCAAAAGGTATTCCACTCTTTTATTAGTCCCGCTTTGTAAAATAATAATTTAAGGTAGCCGCATAACCAAGATGTGCAACTAGTATTTCTATTCAGACAGCCCACACCGTCTACTAAGTAAGAACAAGCGCGGCAACAAGAACCACCATTTTGAATACACACCTTACAAATATGATCTGCCCCTAAACCATTTAACTGTCTCATGCCATAGTCGATCAGATACTTTCTTGAAGCAATATAGAATTCATCGTCAATTAACACGCTTACCAGTTCCTTACTTTCAAATAACTGTATATTTGATTTTTTGAATATTACACTTATACTATAACTGAAAAGTATTCAATAACGCAAAGGATTTTAAAACTTGCTTCCATACATTCCGGTTTATGTTATGATATTCTATATATTCAAATGTTCGAATATTGATAGTAGAGGAGAACGGTATGTATCAAGAAATACAGCATTTTAAAGCCGATTTTTTCAAGGCATTAGCACACCCTTTGCGTATAAGAATCCTTGAAGTTTTAGTGGATGGCGATAAAAACGTAAATGAGATACAAACGATATTGGGCAGTGAAGGTTCTGCCGTATCACAACAGTTAGCCGTATTAAGAAATAAAAACGTTGTCCGTGGGATCAAAGACGGAACCTCTGTGATCTACTCCCTGACAGATCCTTTAATTAAAGACCTACTTATTGTTGCCAAGCAAATATTTGATAACCACCTTGTGAATGCGATTTCCATGTTAGAAAACATAAAGAATCAATAAGTACTTCTATTTTCACAATAAGGAGTGAATCGGGTCCATTGTTCTCGATTTATATCCTTTTTTTTATGGTGATTTCCTAGCAGAAATATCAAATTGACACCCCTTTGTTTTAGATATATGATTTTATATATATTCAAATAATCAAATATTTAAATTGGTGGGATTCAATATGAAACTTTCTTTTAGAGGCAGATTCCAAGGCTACAATCGAAAAAAATTTCAAAAAGACTTGGTTTCAGGTCTGATTGTCGGAATTGTCGCCATCCCATTAGGAATGGCGTTTGCAATTGCTTCAGGCGTAAAGCCTGAATACGGGTTATACACGACTTTTGTAGCGGGCATCCTCATTTCATTATTCGGTGGTTCCAAGTTTCAAATTGGCGGTCCTACAGGCGCATTTATCCCCATCCTCTTCGCGATCGTCATGCAATATGGGTACGAAAACTTGCTTATCGCAGGTTTTATGGCGGGCGTTATTTTGCTATTCATGGGGATTTTCAAATTAGGCGGGGTCATCAAATTTATTCCACGTCCTGTCACGATCGGCTTTACCACAGGAATTGCCGTTACCATCTTCACTGGACAAATCGCCAATTTTCTTGGCTTGCATGATCTGCAAAAACACCAAGAATTTCTTTTCAATATGAAGGAATTAATCATTCACATTTCAACAATCAATATGTACAGCGTCCTAACTGCTGTGATTTGTCTGGTGCTTATTCTTCTCACACCACGTGTGTCGTCTAAAATACCTGGCTCCTTAGTGGGATTGTTGATTTCAGCGGTTATCGCATCCCTCTTCTATCCTGACAAGGTTGCAACCATCGGGTCAACTTACGGCGCAATTCCGAATAGCTTGCCAAGTATTCACTTCCCTGAACTCAGTATGGAACGTATGCAATTTCTAATAAAACCTGCTCTTGTCATCGCGATGTTAGGCGGCATCGAATCCTTGCTCTCTGCTGTCGTTGCTGACGGGATGTCAAGAACAAGGCATAACAGCAACCGGGAATTGATTGGTCAAGGTATCGCCAATATGATAACGCCGTTGTTTGGCGGCATCCCTGCAACCGGGGCTATTGCCCGAACAGCAACCAATATAAAGAGCGGTGCGGAATCTCCTTTCTCCGGCATCTTCCACGGCATTGTGGTGCTGCTGGTTTTGCTCATATTCGCTCCCTATGCTTCAAGCATTCCGCTTGCAAGTATGGCGCCGATCTTAATGGTCGTTGCTTGGAATATGAGTGAACGCAAAGAGTTCGCTCACGTCTTAAAAACTAAAACTGCGGAGTCCGTCGTTTTACTTATTACCTTTCTTCTTACTGTGTTTACCGATCTGACAACCGCAGTCGAAGTTGGATTGCTTCTGTCTGGCATCATTTTTGTGAAACATATGAGCGACTTACTCCGTACTGCCAAGGTTTTGCCTAACCCTTCTGATAAGCATGAACACGTAACCGCACATATTGTTACTGAGCAGCATAATTGTCCTCAAATTAGTATCTACACCGTGGAAGGCGCTTTATTCTTTGKGGTTGCCAGCGCGTTTGAGCAATCCATTATGGCAGAAATCCATACCAACCCCAAAGTATTACTGCTGAAAATGGGGAATGTCCCCTATATGGACACAACAGGAACAGCCCATTTATCACGTATTATCAGACACTTTGACCATCACGGTTGCACCGTAATCATTTCTGAAGTTCAAATCCAACCACGCCGCATGTTGCGAAAAACAAGATTGGACGACTGGATTGGGCAGGAGAACCTTTACGATAAGACAGGGGATGCTCTTAACTTCGCCTTAACGAAACTGAACCACGCGCAATGTCTGGGGTGCAAGCACTTTGCCTTCCGCGAATGCAAACATCTGTCTGACCCGCGAGTGATTAACGTTCGAACGCCATTCGATTGACGAAGTGGCTTCACAATTAAAAACAAGCTGGGCGCTATTTAATGTGTCCCGGCTTGTTTTGTTTTTTATTACCTCACACAAAAAGGAAATCACGAGCGAACAAAGAAAATATAGCTTCATATAGTAAAGAAGGATGGTTACATGTAGATTGGGAATGTTAGTCAAAGGAGCATGGGCCCGAGAATTTATCGTCTAGTCAGCCAATCAAAAGGAGTTGATCCGATGAGTATCAAACCGAACATCGCGGCAATCAGTGTCAACTTTGATCTTGGAGCAGGTCGCCGAGGCGCAAGCCATGGACCTAAAGCTATTTTTGAAGCCGGGCTACTTCAAGAGCTACAGCAATTAACCTATACAGTAGATCATGTTGCTGATCTTCGTCTTGTGAATGACACAGCAACTCACTTAGATGCGCAAGTKGGTTCAACCAATCTTAATTACTTCGCAGAGGTTATAGCGATAAATACTCAGCTTGCCGAGCAGGTATCTCAGGTTGTCAGCCAAGGTCATTTCCCACTCATTATTGGTGGCGATCATAGCATAGCGATTGGCACAATTGCAGGATTATCCGCTCATTATTCGAATCTAGGGGTCATCTGGATTGATGCCCACTCCGACCTAAATTCACCGGACACAAGCCCATCTGGTAATATCCATGGCATGTCCCTTGCCGTCAGCTTKGGTATCGGGCATCCATTATTAACAGGTATACATGGGACTAACCCCAAGGTGAAGCCGGAGAATATCGTACTCATCGGGGCTCGGTCTCTGGATGAAGGTGAGAAAAAGCTGATTCGATCACTAGGTATCAAATGTTTTACCATGTACGATATTGATCGCAAAGGTATGGCTCATGTGATGCAAGAAGCCATTGATTATATTAAAATAAAAACAGATGGCGTTCATCTTAGTTATGATGTTGATTCCGTGGACCCCATCGAGGCACCAGGAACGGGGACTGCAGTCAAAGGAGGACTTCATTTCCGCGAAGCTCATCTCGCTGTGGAAATGCTGCATGAAGCTGGCATCGTGACTTCTGCCGAATTTGTTGAAGTGAATCCGCTGCTCGATGACAGCAACAAAACCTCCCTGTTGGCTGTAAGCCTTATCAGTTCCTTGTTCGGTGAGCAGATTTTATGAGTTTGGGCAGGAGGTGAATCTCATACCAACGATCAACGGGGTAACTCCCATATTTCGCATTTTCGATGAAACGAAAGCCAGGGAATTTTATATCGATTATTTAGGCTTCGCTCTAGGCTTTGAGCACCGTTTCGAGCCCGATTTACCTCTCTACATGGAAGTTACCTTAGGATCACTTGTTATTCATTTAACGGAGCATTACGGTGACTGCAGTCCAGGAGCGGCAATACGTGTAGAAATGGAAGACCTTACTGCTTTCCATACTCGCTTACTCGAACAAAAATTCAAATTCTCCCGACCAGGCATTGAAAAAACACCATGGCATACCCGCGAAGTGACTGTGACTGATCCGTTCGGAAACCGGATTATGTTTTATGAGAAAACGGCATAATGAGGCACAAATAACCCCCGCTCCTTTTTTTGGAGTCGGGGGTATTTACGTCTAGTCTGCTGGACGAAGCAATCTGTCACCTGCGATACCAGGAGTAGTCATTTGAATCGGATTCAGAATTTCTTCGATCTCCTCTTGTGTGAGAAGACCTCGTTCTAAGATGAGTTCCTTCAATGTGAGGCCTGTACGTACCGCCTCTTTCACAAGCTGTGCGGCAACCTCGTAGCCTAGATGAGGATTTAAGGCTGTCACGATACCGAAGCTTTGCTCCACATAATTCTTACACCGTTCACGATCCGCTTCCAAGCCTTCAATTGCGAAGCGTTCGAATACACTTGCCGCATTGCGTAATATTTTTAGGGACTGCAAGAGATTAAAAGCAAGAACTGGCCCCATCACATTAAGCTCAAACTGCCCTGCTTCACAGGCTAAACAAATCGTATGATCGTTGCCTATAACCTGGAAAGCCACTTGATTCACGACCTCCGGCATGACCGGATTTACTTTCCCCGGCATGATCGACGAACCTGGCTGTCTTGGTGGCAGCTTTAGTTCCCCTAATCCTGCGCGAGGCCCTGAAGCCATCATGCGGATATCATTGCATATTTTCGAGAGGTTCACCGCACATACTTTAAGCGATGCAGAAAGCTCAGTGTACGCATCCATATTCTGTGTGCCGTCGACTAAATGCTCCGAAATTTCAACTGGAATACCAACTGCTGATTTCAAATGAAACATAACTCGCTCGACGTACTCCGGCTTGGCATTAAGCCCTGTTCCTACGGCTGTAGCTCCCATATTGACGATCAGAAGTCCGCGCATCGCTTGCTTGATTCGTTGGATATCACGCAACAGTACACGTGCATAGGCCCCAAACTCCTGACCCATTCGGATCGGCACGGCATCTTGGAGATGGGTTCTCCCCATTTTGATCACATCATCAAATTCAATTTCTTTCCGTCCGAAAGCGCTTTGTAAGGAAGTTAATGCTTCTATTAATTGCTCCGACAAGCGGTAGGCTGCTATTTTGATCGCTGTTGGAATCACATCATTCGTCGATTGTGACATGTTCACATGATTATTCGGGTTACAATGGAAGTAACTTCCTTTTTCCTCGCCTAAAAGCTCTAGGGACCGATTGGCCAGCACTTCGTTCATATTCATATTGATGGAGGTACCAGCACCGCCTTGAATGGAATCGACGATAAATTCCCCCAAGAGCTGTCCGTTGCTTACTTCTTCTGCAGCTTTAACTAGGGCTTCACCAATTTTCTTAGGCAGCATATGTGTATCCATATTCGCTTGTGCCGCTGCCCGCTTCACTTCCGCCAACGCAGTAATAAGCTCACCATGAATGGTAACACCTGTAATCGGGAAATTTTCAATTGCTCTCATCGTTTGAATGCCATAATAGGCTTGAGAGGGGACCTGCTTTTCTCCTAAAAAGTCTTTCTCGATGCGATAAGTCATTCGACTACCATCCTTTTTCACTTCATATTTCATTCCCAAAGCTTTGATTGAACGTAGAACGAGCTAGAACAATAGAACATTTGAACAACACAGAGATCAGAACTAACCAAACATCAGAACAAACCTGAAAGGCAATAAGTCCACTAACATGGTTATTTTTAGCTTAAAAGTGAAGGATATGCACTGGGTAGCTAAGATTGCAAATCCTCGCCTATTTCTCAATTATATACTCAGGAAGTCATCATACGCTAATAATGAATACAATGAAGTACAACCTTGATATATGTTATAAGGAGGAAAACTTATATGCCAACGCAAAGCTCGAAGATTATTGAACAAACAGAGAAATATGGTGCACGTAATTACAATCCGCTACCGCTGGTGATTTCCAAAGCCGAAGGCGTTTGGGTTGAAAATCCCGAAGGCCAACGATACATGGACATGCTGAGTGCGTATTCCGCTCTGAATCAGGGACATCGTCATCCACATATAATAAACGCATTAATTGAACAAGCAGGCAAGGTTACTTTGACTTCTAGAGCTTTTCATAGCGAAATCCTTGGGCGGTTCTATGAGAAATTGGCGCTATATACGGGTAAACCACTGATATTACCTATGAATACAGGCGCAGAAGCGGTTGAAACAGCTGTCAAAGCCGTCCGACGGTGGGGCTATGATGTGAAAGGCATTCCGGAGAATCATGCGGAGATTATTGTCTGTGAGGGTAATTTCCACGGTCGTACCGTGACCATCACCTCCTTCTCCTCGTCTCCGGAATACAAACGAGGCTTCGGGCCTTTCACGCCAGGCTTCCGGATGATCCCATACGGCGATGTCGATGCGCTGCGGGAGGCGATTGGGCCGAACACCGCCGGATTTATCGTGGAGCCCATTCAGGGCGAAGCCGGCATTGTAATCCCGCAGGAAGGGTTCCTGCGGGAAAGCTATGAGCTCTGCAAGGCGAATCAGGTATTGTTCGTCGCGGACGAAATCCAAACGGGATTCGGCCGCACGGGCCGCCGCTTTGCCAGCGACTGGGAAGGCGTCACGCCGAACCTGTATGTGCTGGGCAAAGCACTTGGCGGCGGTGTTTTTCCGATCTCGGCTGTGGCCGGAGATCGTGAGGTCCTTGAGGTGTTCGAGCCGGGCTCGCACGGCTCGACGTTCGGCGGCAACCCGCTCGGTTGCGCCGTCGGGATTGCTGCACTTGAAGTGTTGGAGCAGGAACAGCTCGCGGAGCGTTCCGATGCGCTTGGGGCTTATTTCCTGAAGCGGCTTCAGGAAATCAAGAATCCGCTCATTCAGGAGATTCGCGGCCGCGGCTTATTCATTGGGATCGATTTAACCGTCCCGGCTCGCCCATTCTGCGAAGCATTGAAGGATAAAGGCCTGCTGTGCAAGGAAACACACGAGCATATCATTCGTTTGGCACCTCCCCTGGTCATCACGAAGGATGAGCTGGATTGGGCTTGGCAGCAACTACACGAAGTGTTGCGCGTGGAGTGAGTTGCGTTGGTGGGCCGTGTAAGTCGATTTTTTCGACTTACACAGGCGCAGCTTGGTTTTGCGACATCTCTAAGTCGATTTTTTCGACTTACACAAGCGCAGCTTGGCTTTCGAAGGCCTGTAAGTCGATTTTTTCGACTTACACGTGTAGTTAGAGGATAGGTAAAGAATAGCTTGTTGGAGGGGTTGCGCGGGATTGATAGGAAAAGAGTGGCAAGTTGGCGTGGTTGGCAGGGGAATACTAGGAAGGAGTAGTTTGTTGGAGTAGGTGGCAGGGAATTGCAGGTAGAGAGTAGCTTGTTTGAGTAGGTGGCAAGGGAATACTAGGAGAGAGTAGTTTGTTGGAGTAGGTGGCAGGGAATTGCTATATAGAGAGTAGCTTGTTGGAGTGTGAAATTGGATCAGTAGGTAGAAAGTAGCTTGTTGGAGGGGGATGGTAAGTAGGTGGATAGTGAGTGATGAATTTGGTATTCACAGAAATCTGTTTAGTCCGATATCTCCGAACTTAATCGAGAATTCCTTGCTACAAAAGACCAATAGTCCGATTTCACCGACTTATTCCCCCTTTTTCCCCGCCTGAGCGGTGGTTAGGGCGATTTAGTCAGGCTATTTCGGACTATTACCATTGAAAGGATGCAAATAGTGATATTAATTCGGCATTTTCGGACTAATGCGCTATACAGTGGGAAGCCATTCGTTCCGAAGGGTATCTTTTCAATGTGCAGGAGTCTATTCCTTCACAAACACGAGCTCCCCAAATTGCTGAGGAACATGGAAATTGACGAGCCCTGTAGGCGACCAGGCTGAGTAATGCCGAACGCCATCGCGGTCATCATCGATACGGAAAACATTCCAATGCCAGACCGCTCCCGCATGTGGCACACCTGCCTCATCTAAATCCGCGAATGGAATCCGCACATCATAGACAAGCCAACCGTCATCAGTACCTTTCATGACGTTTGCTTGAAATCCCTCCGCTATCCACGAAGTATCGACATCCTTGTTACCATCCAGCCTATTATGTATCAATGCATCAAACAAGACGCCACGCGGGCTTACTTCAAACTCGTAGTAGGTCGTGCCGCCGCMGAATGGATCTAGGAACACCTCTACGACGTCTTCCTCATAGAGAGGCTCGTCACGCCGTGTCATCGTCGACACCACATGATCATCCTCACATTCGTATCGAATGTGCAGACTATCCGCAGTCCAGCATGCGCGAAAGCGAGTTTCCAGTCTCGGTGCATCCGCCGACACCACGTCACGCAAGTAACCAACTTGTACATCTTCCCATTTCATACGACTAACTTCATCTGTGTAGCGACAAATATATCTCATCTGTATACCTTGCTCCCCTACTCTATCAAATCAATTCTTATAGACTATATTAATATCATGTTCCTTGGAAAGGAAGCTCGAAATTTGATCCCTTGCTTCTGACTTCACATCTTTCAACCAGGAAGCCTCCAAACGTTCAATCGCTTCTATACGTAAATCTTCATATTTACTCTTCGCTTTCTCCGTCTCACGCGACCGGTTAGAGGCATACAGAAACAGCGTTATACATACAAGCAACAAGCTGCATAAAAGTTTATTCGAAATGAGTAAATCCAATATCATGATAGCATTACCGCTCGAACGAACGATGACTTGCTGATATAACATATAAATGGCGATTAATAAGATGACCCCTGTCGCGATCGATAGAATGGGTTGCCTCTTTTTCATATTGTCCCATGTTTTCTTTCTGTCTTGCAACTCTTTCAACATGACTTCTGTATCTTCACTCACATTTATCTTAGGCCCAAGCACAGCATCTCCCCCTCGTTACCATGCTATGCTTGTCTAGGGCTATTCTTTCCAAAAAAAAAGACCAAGAGCATCACTCTTCACGCCTCGCTGAAGATGCTCTTGATCTTGACCTATTATTTAGCGGAAAATTTGCAATAATTCCAATTAAAACCGTTTCTTTCCTACAAGAAACTTTTTATTTCCTTTTTTAGCTGCTACCGGTACATGCTTGTAGCTGCGTACCATCTGTGTTTTACAAAGCGGGCAAGTTGGTAAAGCTTCCGTTACGAATTCTTTGCGAACCCAAGCTTTACATTCTGTTGCTTTACATTTCCAAATCTCAATCTGTTCAACTTCTGGTTTCTGTTCTTCCGTTACAATACTCGTTGTTGTAGACATTTCAATTATGTGCTCCCTGCTTCGTAGATTAGACTACTTATTATTATACAGATCGGAACGAATATCAAGTGTTTCCCGTGTTCAAATGTATTTACCAGTGGTAGAATAGACAAAGCGATTGCAATTTAGACACAAAATACAAAAGGCAGGAATATCGCATGATTAATTTGCTACGTGAATGGAAGCTTCAACTCGAAGGCTATAGCCGAAATATTAAGCTATTTTTCTGGTTTAATTTTGTTTGGAACTTGGGCATTAGCATGTTTGGGCTTGTGTACAACCTCTATGTAAGAAGCTTGGGCTACGAGCAAACGATGGTAGGCAGCATCGTAGGAATGACAGCATTGGCCGCAGCCATTATCCTCATCCCGGCGGGCATCATGAACGATCGCTTCGGTCCGAAGCGCGTCATTTCTTTCGGTCTTATTTTTACAATTGCCGCACTGACCGCACGATCACTCATTCAGCTTCATGAAGGTATGCTGATTTCTGCTTTCTTAGGTGGCATGGCGTTAGCCGTCGTCTCCGCGACGATTCTGCCTTTCATGGCCAATAACTCAACGCCTCAGCAGCGGGTTCATCTCTTTTCCCTCAATATGGCTTTGGTTATGCTGGCCAATGTCATTGGCATTGCAATCGGTGGCGTGCTTTGTGATTTCTTCCAATTCTTAATTGGTTTTGATGAAATACATAGCTTACGGTATACCTTGCTCATTGGAGTTGCCATCGCAGCACTAGGTGTCATTCCCATGTCACTTTTTGAAAAAAGTGATCTCGAGAAAGAAGAAAATACACAGCACCGTGAATCGTTGAGCTGGAAAGCCACTTGGCGTGAGCACAAAACGTCTATTCAAGTCATCGCCATCTTCTGTTTACTTGGATTACTCTCCTCACTTGGTGGGGGGATGATTGTTCCCTATCTCAATGTGTATTTTGAAGATCGCTTTGAGGCATCGAAATCCGCAATTGGTATCATCGTTGCCTTAGGACAAGCAGCTACTGGCGTAGCCTTCTTAATTGGGCCCATGATAGCCAAACGTTATGGTGAAGTGAAATCAGTCGTCTATCTGCAGTTGAGTTCGATTCCTTTTCTGCTCATCACCGCTTTTTCAGCTAACCTTTATTTATCGTCCGGTGGCTATCTATTCCGCCAAGCACTAATGAATGCGGCCAATCCTTTTTATAATTCGATCAAAATGAGCTATGTCCATCGTTCGCTTCGCGGGCTTGCCTCAAGTTCCGGCGAGGCGGTATTCAACCTCGGTTGGTTTATCGCTTCTCCAATTAGTACAGGCCTCGTCTTCCGTTATGGCAGTTATTTCGGATATGCGTACGCCTTTTGCATCACAGCCGTCGTGTATTCGGTGATTTCATTTTTATTTTATTTTTTCTTTGGCAAGCAGCGTTTTAAAACCCTAGAATAAACCACCTAAAAAAGCTCCTTTCCCTCGTTGACGTAGACGGAGGAAAGGAAATACAATAGAATGAGAGCGCATTCATTGTTCACAAAACTTCAATCGAATGACTCAATGTCAGGAGGCCCTGCCTATGCKAAATAAAATCATTTTTAATGGACAGAGCATCGTCTTAACGTGGTTAATCTCCTATATCGTCATTCTGCTGCTCCCCGTAGTGGTTGGCTTATTATTGTATGTGGAATCCAACCGAACACTGAAGGAAGAAATTCAACAAGCGAATGACTCCTTGCTGAAGCAAGTCCGGGAAGTAATGGACAACCAATTCAAAGCCATGGAACAGCTCAATTTTGAGATCACATGGAATGTGAACATTCAAGAGATGCTCTATTCCAACAAATATGAAACCTTCCCCAAAGATAAACCCTATGATATGTATCAGATTGCAAAGAGCTTATCTATTTACAAAACCTCTTATCCCTTAATTGATAATTTTTATATTTATTTCAATAAAGATCAATCTGTCATATTACCAACCACTGTTCGATCAAGCACTTTTGCCTACCAAACCCTGCATATGAGCGATAATTTCCCCTTCACTTCCTGGCAATCGATTATGACGCGCAGCAATTTCAAAGGATTTATCCCTATGTATCGTATTGGTGACGATAATATCTTACGGAAAACAGTCGCCTATGTGAGTACATATCCAATGGAACACGATCAGCCTACTGCCACCAATGTGATCATGGTTGATCAAATGCGTATTCTCGGCGCCATTCAGAACATGGAGATCTTCAATAATGGTCATGTGCTCATACTCAATGAACAGAATCAAGTTCTCGCTGCTAACTCCTCCAGTACGATGCCTGTCGATTTTCCTTATGGGGACTTGGATAATGGGAAGAACTTTTATTTTAAAAGCAATGATGGTGAGGAATATGAAGTCTTTACTATTCAATCGCCGCGCTCCAAGCTAAAATACATCTCCATCGTGCCTAGTCAAACGTATTGGCAAAAGGCCTCGCATGTTCGTAATTTGACCTATTTAAGCATGCTGATCAGTCTACTGGGCGGCGGAATTTTAACCTTCTTTTTCTTACGTAGAAATTACAATCCTGTTCGTCGTTTGGTTCATGCGTTTTCTAAGAAACAAATTCCGGATTCCGGTAAAAAGTACAATGAATTTCTCTTCATTCAAGAAGCCTTGGACAGTACGTTAATCGAGATGRCTGATTTCAAAAGCAAAGTCGAGCAGTCTCGACATATCGTTCGGTCTCATTTCGTAGAAAAGTTATTGCGGGGCAAGCTTGATGGGAAAATACCTATTGCCGAGGCGCTAACTACATTCGATATGAAGCTGGACCGTAAAGAATTTGCTGTCATGCTATTCGTTGTCGATAAAAGTGAGGCTTTTTTTGAACGAATTACGCACACATCAGATGAAGAGAAGTGGAAACTGCTTCGATTCATTGTAAGCAATGTGGTGGAGGAATTAGTAGCGCAACGCCACCGCGGCTATGCTGCCGAAATTGATGATACGCTGGCCTGTTTAGTCAATTTGTCGGTGGACTATGGCGAGAGCTCCAAAGAAGAATTAATTCGAATCGCAGATGAGGCGCAAACGTTCCTTGCTTCCACTTACGATATTCATCTGACGATTGCGATCAGTAGCATTTATCCGCACATCGCATCTGTGCCGCAAGCATTCTTGGAGGCGCTCGACGCAATGACTTACAAACTTGTCATGGGTKGTCACGAAATCCTTGCTTACAATGACCTCCATACACCTACACATTGTGATAATCCTACTGGCTATTATTATCCCATGCAGGTCGAACAGCAGCTGCTTAATGCTTTGAAATTCGGGGAACTTACAGAAGCAAGACAATTACTTAGTGAGATTATCCAGAAAAACTTCGAAGGCGCTGGCATTTCCGTTTCCCTGACCAAATGTCTTATGCTAGGTATTGTCACCACGATCATGAAAAGCATTAACGATACCGGAGGCATCCAGGAAAGCTTCTTCATCCGCAATCCTAAGCAGCTTGATCGTCTGCTGAACACCAAAACCGTGCAAGATATGGAACTGCAGATAGGGGACATGTTCGCTCAAATCTGCGCTTTTACAGCAGCCAAACGCGTGCATGCGAACTCGCTGACCAAACAGAAAGCGCTGCAGCAGCTTGTCGAGCAAGTTAATTCGTACATTGAGCATAATTATACCGATGTCAATTTGAATGTGACGATGATCGGCAATCATTTTGATCGGAAAGCCACTTATTTATCAAAGCTTTTCAAGGACTACGTTGGCGAAGGATTGCTTGATCGGATTAATAAAGTGAGGGTTGAGAAGTCTAAACAGCTACTCAAAGGGAATGAACAATCCGTTGGGGATGCAGCTTACGGAGTAGGCTTCAATGATATTAACGCTTTTATCCGTGTATTCAAAAAAGTAGAAGGTATTACACCAGGAAAATATAAGGAAATGCTTGAAAAATAAGGCATTGAGGGGTGGCTGCAAGCTGCCCCTTTTGCTTTTAATTGGCTTGTTTCATCCTCAAAAATGAGAGAAATCACCCCAAATTGTCTATTTTCACGAAGGAATTGGATATTTTGTAGAGCATTTCAGTAATTATCGATATGCATTTGGAGATTTTAAAGATATTTATTTTGTAAGCGCTGTCATATAGTTAGGATAGCACAGACACCTTGTTGCTAGACTTCCAAAAGCCAGCATTTGAGGCGAGTTCTTTAGTCAGTCTCACGAGCCAGCCTTATTTTCAGGCGAAAAACTCAGCACCCCTTTCGAAGCCAGTTTTTCTGGCGAAAAAAATTTAGGAGGTCATTTCATGAAAAGAAACAGTAAAAAGATGTTCACCATGTTGATTACCACATCTTTAATGGGAAGCTTAGTTGTTGCCTGTTCATCTAATTCATCAACAAGCACAAGCAGTCCAAGTCCAGCAGCTTCCCCCGGTGCATCAACGGCTACGACAACAACGCCAAGTGGAGCAGCTGTTACTTATCCTCTCAAATCGGACAAAACCTTAACCTATTGGGGTGAACTGCCAGGTAACGTAACTGGGGTAAAAGCTACGCATGCCGACATTCCTTTCTTTCAGAATTGGCAAAAAGTCACGGGTGTACCTTTAAAATTCACTGCACCGCCAACGAACCAAACGACACAATCACTTAACGTCTTGTTAGCAACTGGTGATCTGCCGGATATGATCGAATATAACTGGCAAGGAGATTTCCCAGGTGGGCCTGAAAAAGCCATTAAAGACGGATATATCTTAAAATTGAATGATACGATCGATAAATTTGCCCCGAATTTGAAGAAATATCTGAAAGAGCATCCAGATGTAGATAAACAAGTGAAAACAGATAATGGCAGCTACTACGTATTCCCATTCATCCGCGGCGACGATTATCTGCGTGTCTTCCAAGGACCAATTGTTCGAAAAGATTGGTTAGATGAGCTTGGACTTCCTGTTCCAGAAACCATCGACGATTGGTACACAACGCTCAAGGCATTCAAAGAGAAAAAAGGCGCAACAGCACCTTTCTCCGTCGTCAGTGTTCCTAGACCTTTCCAAGAATCAGGCAACGGTGCCTTTGCTGAAGCTTTCAATGTCGTTCGTGATTTCTATATTGATGATAATGGAGCTATTAAATTCGGTCCAGCTGAAAAAGGTTTCAAAGACTATCTGGCAACCTTTCACAAATGGTATGCAGAAGGTTTAATTGACAAAAACTTTGCAACAGCTGACGGCAAAGCTTTGGATGCGAACATCGCTTCTGGTGCGACTGGTGTAACTGTTCAAAATGCAGGCGGCGGTATCGGCAAATGGCAGCCACTCATTACTGCTAAAGACCCTAAAGGCGTACTCATTGGCGCTCCATATCCTGTACTCAAGAAAGGCGACGTTCCATTCTACGGTCAAAAAGACCCTGCGAATGCGCCAGGTGGATCTGTTGCGATTACAGCTTCCTCCAAAAATATCGAATTGGCAGCTAAGATGCTCGACTATGGCTACTCCGAAGCAGGTCATATGTATTTCAATTTCGGAACTGAAGGTACTTCCTACAAAATGGAAAACAACTATCCGAAGTACACGGATTTAGTAATGAACAATCCGGATAAACTGGCTCCTGCACAAGCATTGTCCCTGTATATCCGCGGTAACTACAACGGTCCATTTGTTCAAGACAAACGTTACATTGAGCAATATTTGGCTATGCAAACACAACGTGATGCGGTATCCACCTGGTCCAAAACTAATGTAGATAAGCACAAATTGCCACCTATCACAGCTACACCAGAAGAAAGCACAGAGCTTGCTAAAATCATGACAGATCTTAACACACTTGTGGATGAGATGACGTTGAAAATCATTTTGGGAACAGAGCCTGTCGACAGCTTCGAGAAGTATGTAGAGAAATTCAATAATGTTAAATTAAGCCGCGCGATTGAAATTAAGAAAGCTTCCCTGKATCGTTACAACAAAAGATAATGTGTTCCATGGGGGGCGGGGAGTAACACCTCCTCCCTCCATGCCTTTAATTTCTGCGGCGAAAGGAGAGATATTATGCGTAAACCAGCGGAGGCTAGCTTTCCCGTTCGCTTTAAACGCGATTTTCTTTTAAATAAATATTTATACTTGATGATGGTTCCCGTTCTGGCTTACTACTTTACTTTCCATTATGCGCCGATGTATGGAGCCATCATTGCTTTCAAAGAGTACAGCCCGATCAAAGGGATTCTAGGAAGTCCCTGGATTGGATTTCAAAACTTCCATGATTTCTTTACCAGCTACTACTTCTGGCGTATCCTCAAAAATACGATCTTAATTTCTACCTATTCCATTTGTTTTGAATTCCCTGCCCCCATTATTCTGGCAATTTTGATCAACGAATTGACGAACAAGAAGTTTCAGCGCTTTGTGCAAACGGTTACTTATATGCCGTACTTTATCTCACTGATCGTCATCGCGGGAATGATTAAAGATTTTACCAACAATGGAGGCTTAGTGAATACGTTTCTGACTCATTTTGGTGTGAATGATACAGCGATGCTGCAAAAGCCGGAGCTGTTTCGAACCATATATATCTTATCGGAAATTTGGCAAAAAATCGGCTGGGAGTCAATCATTTATCTAGCTGCGCTAATGAGCATCGATCAGGAGCAGTACGAAGCGGCCAAAATGGATGGCGCCTCCCGACTCAAGTCGATTTGGCATATCACCTTACCAGGCATTCTCCCAACCATTTCGATTATGTTCATTCTTCGTATGGGGAATTTATTAAACGTCGGCTTCGAGAAAATCATCCTGCTCTATAATCCAAGCACCTACGATACAGCCGATGTCATCTCCTCCTTCGTGTATCGGAAAGGTTTGCTCGAATTTGGTTGGAGCTTCTCTGCCTCGGTTGGTCTATTCAATTCCGTCATCAATTTAGCGCTGCTCATTACAGCCAATAAACTAAGTAAACGATTCAGCGAAAACAGCTTATGGTAAGAAGGAGGAACTAGGATGAAAATCAGTTTTTCAGACAGAGCATTCATCACCATTAACCATATTCTTTTACTTGTATTAGTCTTGTTAACCTTATATCCGCTCATCTATGTTGCCTTCTCTTCCATCAGCGACGGCGCTCAACTCCTTACGCATAAAGGCTTCTTGTATCGACCGCTTGGTTTTAGCTTAGAAGCTTACAACAGTGTGTTTAAAAATCCTGCTATTCTAAGAGGATACCGGAATACGTTGTTTATCCTTGTGTTTGGTGTTTGCACTAACTTGATTGTCACAGCTTTAGGCGCCTATGTACTCTCTCGAAAAAATGTGATGTGGAACAACGTATTTATGTTCATTGTTGTTCTCACGATGTTTTTCAGCGGCGGACTTATTCCAATGTATCTCGTTGTGAAAGGCGTTGGCTTAATCGACTCCTTATGGGCGACAATTCTACCTTTCGCGGTTAACACGTTTAACTTGATCATCATGCGTACAGCCTTTATGGCGGTTCCAGAAAGCCTTGAAGAGTCGGCCAAAATGGACGGAGCCAATCATTTCACCATCTTATTTAAAATCATTATCCCGCTCTCCATGCCCGTAATCGCCGTTATGATCTTGTATTATGCGGTTGAGAAGTGGAACGGCTGGTTCTACGCTTCCATCTTCCTCAAAGATCGTGATCTGTATCCACTGCAGCTCACGCTCAGGGAAATTTTGATCGCGAATAACACCGAGATGATGTCCGCTGGTGCGAATCAGGCTGATCAGTTTCAGATCGGAGAAACGATCAAGTATGCCACCATCATGGTTGCCTCTGTACCAATCCTGATCCTCTATCCTTTCGTTCAAAAATATTTCGTGAAAGGCGTCATGATTGGCGCTGTCAAAGGGTAACTACCACAAACGTCGTCCGCTCCGTACTGGAGGGACGGCGTTTTTTTTGAGCGTAGGCACAGGCTCAATATTTTACTTGGTTAGGCAGACGCAGAGTCTGCCTTGGAATCTGGACATACATTATATGGCAAACAAAACCGAGGCAGCAATAGCCTCGGCTTTGTTTAATTAATTACGATCATTAATCGCTTTGATGATCTCCACAGGGATTTTCGGCTTGCGATCATAGGTTAGCAACCCATTGATTTCCTGTTCAACATCCGTCAATTGCGTATAACAGTAGCCTTGCACAACGCCTGAGTTCAACAGTGGACGAATGACGGCACGCAGCTTTTGCTCATAATCTTCGTCATTATCTGCACCGGAGTAGCCCCAGCCTTCCCATTCACTCTTCTTGTAAGCAATTCCGCCAAATTCGGTTACCAGGATCGGCTGACCTTGATAAGGGAACCCTTCTACAAACAAACGTCGATTCGCCGGCATCGCATGAACGGCCTTTTCCTTGGAGCTGTAACGCTCGCTCAGAACCTCTTCCCTCCACTCATAGTCATGAATGGCGAATAAATCGGTCGTCACCAGCTCCCATCCATCATTCGAGATAACAGGGCGCATCGGATCCAACGATTTGCTCAAATGATACATCGTTAAAGCATGCTGCTGCTGCAGTTTATCGATTTGAATGTTCGGGACACCCCAGCTTTCATTGAGCGGTACCCAAGCAATAATGGATGGGTGATTGTAATCCCGCTCCATCGAAGCGATCCATTCTTTCGTAAATTGACCTACGTATTTATCCGAATACTCATAGGCATTTGCAGCTTCACTCCAAACTACAAGCCCAAGCACATCGCACCAGTAGAGGAATCTTGGATCCTCCAGCTTCTGATGCTTCCGAGCCCCATTGAACCCCATCGCTTTGGTAAGCTCAACATCTTGTTTGATCGCATCGTCGCTCGGCGGTGTTAAGTTTCCATCTGGGAAGTAGCCTTGATCCAGCACCATTTTCAGGAAATAAGGACGATTATTCAAGCACAATTTGCCATCCTCGATCGAAACCTTGCGCATACCAAAGTAACTTCCTACAACATCCTCAACCTCATTATCGACAAGCAGCGTAAAAGTAACATCGTATAAGTTCGGTTTCTCTGGTGTCCACCATCCGCCAAGCCCATGATCATTAAAATCATTCAAACGTATCTTCCGTGCACCTGTCCCGCTTCTAATCCCATACACATCTTCTGAAACTAGCTCGCCTTTAAAAGATATAGCCACCTTCAACTGGTACTTGGATGTCGAATGTGCATCGATCCCTTCGATTGCGTAGCTGATTTCGATCTGCTTGGCATCAATATCTGGCGTCATCTTCACCTTATCTAAGTAGGCGTTCTCAGAAACTGCCTCCATCCAAACCGTTTGCCATATCCCTGTAGTTCTCGTATAGAAAATACTTGCGGAATCCGCTTTCCAATACTGCTTTCCTCTAGGGAGTGTTACGTCTTTGCTAAAATCCACAGCCTTCACAACAAGCATATTCGTGCCCGCTTGAAGCGCTTCCGTAATATCCGCATGGAATGGCGTATGACCGCCTTCGTGAGTCGCTACTAGAATACCGTTCACCCAAACCGATGCTAGGTAATCCACCGCACCAAAATGAAGCAGAATTCGTTTACCGGCAAACGACTGCGGAATTTCGAGCTCGCGGCGGTACCAAACGATATCGTGGAATTCATTACTGCCAATCCCGCTCAATTGACTTTGAAAAGCAAACGGCACTTGAATCGTCTGCGAGAACACTTTTTCACCTTTATGCCATTTTTGTTTCGTTCCTACGGAAGCATCATCGAACTCGAACTGCCATTCTCCATTCAAGTTAATCCAGCTATCTCGTACAAATTGCGGTCTAGGATATTCAGCTCTCGGTTGATTGCTCATTGTAAAGGAAAACCTCCAATTAGATAATATATAAGTTAACTAAATAACGTAATAATTCCTAAACTTATTATGCAATCGCCCGAAAACAAAGTCAATACATGTTATTCAATTAACTTTTAAGTTAATCTAATGTTTTATCTAATGGCACTAACCTCACTTTTTACTCACTCTTCACATTACTCATTACTTCATTACTCTTACTCATTACTCACTTCTTACTCATTAATACTTCCCCTTTCTCACTCCCCCCCAAATTTCATCACTTTCCACCTCCCCATCCACCTCCTACTCCAACAAGCTACTCCTTTCATACTTTCCCCACCCACAAGCACGTTTAACTAATTTATTCCTTTAAAAGCTTGAAATCCGCAGAATTTAACTGGATATTTTCCAGCTATTTCGCATTAGCGTTGCCACCAAATCAAAAAGACCCCCACATAGATATTCTCTACGTGAGGGTCCTCATTTCATAAATTAGTCGATGTAGCCGGCCATGCCATTTTTCATCAAGTACTCCATCTCGGCTTCCAGAATCGTATMCACTGCAAGTTCACTTAGCTTCATGTCTGGACGGCCTAGAATATGATCAATCAGATCATCGCTGTCGATATCTACAGCACCTTTCGAGCCTTGTTCCGCTTTGGCAATATAGGCTTTCTCATGTTTCAAAACTAACTCAATTTGCTTCGGATCTGCCTTCGTCTTGCTGATGATGAATTGTAAAAGCTCCTGCTCATTCACGCCTGCAGTCATTCGTCTCACTCCTATTCGATGTATGCATTCTATTGTACACCATAGATGGACAAAAAGAGACCCACAGCAACGGGCTGCGGGTCTAAAGATTTATATTTTAAAAGGGGGTCGTCTTTTATTATAACCGACTTACATGTATGGCAGATGTCTACTATATTTCTTTTATATTACAAATTTACATTGATCACGTAAGGAACGATGAAAACTTCGTTATTTTGCTGAAACTCGCCCCAAATTTTGTAGATCCCTTTGGAAGGAAATACAACTTTGAACGCCGCGGTTGGCCCCGAAGTCGCTGTTGGGTCAGCCGGATGCACATGGACAAAATCGTTCCCATCCTCACTAATGGCAACAACATGCCCAATACTCCCAAGATATGGCTGCAGATTCGTTACAGGTGTTTTGGCAGCTCCCTGCTTGAACGTGAACACCATGTCCAGCGTCATGCCCGCCATCAGATGATCGAAGGCTAGAGTGACTTCCTTGTCGCCGACCTGTTTCGTTAGGCTTTTATCCGGCTGCAACTTAACAGCCTTCGGAGCTTTCCCGTTAATGGCTAACCAATGGGACTGCACACTTTCTCCTAAGCCCGTTGGCGTGAAATCAGCAATAAGCTGATAATAGCCGCCTGCTGGGAACGACGTTTGGACATCAAATCGCCCAGCGCCTGCATAGGTTGGATGCAAGTGTTCGAAGTAGGATAAATCCTTGCTAACCACAATAAGGTGCATAAGTTTCTCGTGCATCACTTCGAACTTCTCGATGGGGCGATTCCATTTATTTTGAACCAGAATCGTGATGTAGGATAACTCTTTCGGTAAATAATTCGGTGAATCCACCGAAAAATGAGCAATCGCATCGCTCGTATGTTGATGTGTAACGGACGACGATGACATCGTCATACCCGACATGCTCGACATATCGGACATATCAATCGTCGTGGTGGCTGACGAACCGCAAGCGGATAGGAGTACAACTAAGCAAGTTAATGGCCATGTCTTTAATCTCATTTGCTTGAGTCGGATGAAACTGGTGCGGCAAGAATACTTAATCCCAACGAGGACAGTGCACACAGGAAGATCGAGCCACCCCAGAGCTCTGGGGACCAGTTCAACGTTTCAAATAATTTCAAATGTGCGAAATATAGCCCCCAGATCAAGACAGGCAGTACAAAGAAGACAGCTTTATACCGCCAATCTGCAGCGTCCCGCTCTTTAATTTCTCGAAATAACACATCACCGATCACACCGCTTATGAGCAATATGATTATCGAGCTAGAGTCTCTAAATCCGTCCAGCACAGCTAGGAATATCGATTCAAATAGAAAAAAGAAAGTAACTGTACCGAACGGCAGTTTCCATCTGCGCAGAACAAACATCAATGGAATCACAAGAATCATCGTCGTAATGAGGAAATCCACCACAGCTCTTCCAATAGCATCCTCGCCTCTAGCCATCCATAGATTCTGTCGGAACGACCATGCGTACATAAGGAAGAAGGCGAACACCGTAAAGGTTAGCCCTATCGAAGTTAACGCCGGTAACAATTGGCGAAATGTAGGTGCAGTCCCCTTTTCAGCAGCGCTGATCGCACGATAGGGACTTGTCAGAATCATTAAAGCACCCGAAAGCAGCAGAAGATGCGTGGGGCTAAGCAGGGCTTCGATATTTTTTTCAATCCCAAACACCGTATGCCAGTACATATCACCAAGCCCACCTACAAAGAAGAGAATGACACCAGCAACACCAAGTTTGTAACCGACGGGAATTGCCGTGAACCAAGAGGTTGATTGCGTCCTGATTTTGTTCGAACGAATCATCATAAAGATCCACACCGCACAAGCCAAATAGCCAGAGTACAGAATCGCGTGCCACGGTGTAAAAAAAGTTTCTACAGCACCATGGTTATGGGCAAAACCATCAATAAACAAACCAATGATAAGCCACATGCCCATGATCATCGTGATCGAATGCTTGGACGTAGTCGTGGTTACACGTGCCCTACTCACCTCTATTTGGACAGACACAACAATCAGCTCCTTATGAAAGGGGTAAATTTAATTCCTCAGGGGTACTCCGTCCATCATATAATGCCTGTTGACGCAATACCACATATAACTCTGCTTTCGTAGAATTATAATACGGTAATACGAATAATACGCCTACGCCAAGTGCTAAGGCACCGAGAAGGAACCACCCAATAAACGATAGATCCAGAACAAACATCCGCCATTTATGGCCTCGTGTCATCTGGTTGCTAAGTTGAACGGCTCTTTTACGACCAATTGTTGGATTGTCACCGAGGATATACGGAACCATGCTATAGGCATAGGACTTCACAATGCCTGGAATGATGAGCAATAAATACCATAAGAAATTAAGCAAAGCACTCCAAAACATGCTAACAACCGTGCCTATATATCTCCCTTTGCCAAAAGCGTAAAGCAGATAGTGCATGTCGACATCGCCTTGAGAGGCTTGTTTAAAATATTGCTGCGCATTCACCTTGAACGGATTCAACACGAAGATACTGAATGCAAGTGCTGCCAAGCCAGCTACAATCGCAACGATCACGATGAAAGCTAGAATAAGTGCACCTACACCATTCKAGATATCTCCCATGCCTAGATCTAAGTTACCTAAGTTAAAGGACGATGACGAGCCACTGTTTGAATTCCAATTGCAACTCGGAACCCCGCCACCAACGACGGCTAGCAGCAAGCTGACCAGAAATGCTTTCCAATACGTTGTTCGCAGTACTTGTTTMGCTCGACTCTTCAACTCTTTACGCGACCAATGCACGCAATCCCTCCTCAGGTAAAACCATATATACCATCTTATTTTATCTCACATAGTCATAGAACAATACCTTTTTTTTCCAATAACATTCCGTCTTTTGCATACAAAAAAACACGATCCCCCGAGCAGGAACCGCGTCACAAACTTCACCCATAAAAACATCTCATCCAAATATCCTGATCGTAATTCCCAAATCCCTTACCATAAAGTGTTAAACCACCGCGCCCACGTTTCGTATCCTCCGCGCTAATTCGAAATACCCAGTACTTCGGATCAATTCGCAGGTCCGTGATGCTGATATCCGAAAGGCGCTGACCATCCATATACGTGCCACTTTCCGTAATGCGAAGAATCTTCAGCAGCCCGTACTGATTCACGTCGGAGTGCCACCACTCTGGCGTTAGCTTCCCCCTCGTTTCCCCATAATCACCTGGACTAGTCCATCTGCCCAGCACCGTATTACTGAGCGTAAAACAAATATCGGAGGGCCAGTTTTCATTCACTTGAGGAGCTTCCGATCCAATTTCCAACGAAATTTCGATCTCTTTTAAACTGTCATCTTTTAACAAATAATTGGGTACTTTATACTCGACAAATCCCTTCGCAAACCAGAGAATACCTGCATCTACCCTCTCCGGATCCATAAAATAGGTCGGATTATCATAGTGGCCAATCATCTTCTCGGTAGTCGCCAGTCCACATGTCGGCCATGCTTCATAATCGGTGTAATGACCAATAGGGACAGACACTTCCTTACATTTGTGCAAGGAGGTTCTTTCTGGCGATAGCTTGATTTGCAAATAGGACGTGTTCACATAGCAATATTTGTAGGTACCGCCGTTAACTCGCCTCATCTTGCTCCCAACGAGTCCGGCTTGTTCGAGTTTGTTCACATGGCTGCTGACAATTGCATTACTGAGATAAAGCTCGGCAGCAAGTTCCTTAATATGCATTTCCTTGATGAATAATTTATCTATGATTTTCAGGCGAACTTCACTCGCCAATGCTTCATACACCTGAAGCGACGCAGCATCCGTCTTTAGATACATCGGTTCACACCCTTAGAATATGCAATTTTGTTAATCCTATAAAATAGTTATTGAAGATTATCTCTATTATCGTACATAATAAAGATGAAATCAATAAGTTATGAATTCGTCAATAGGCTAATTCTTAATATAAGGAGCGAGCGATCATGTCTTTACGTTCACAAATGCTTATCGACAAAAATTTTGTTCTAGCTCAAATTGACCCTCGTCTATATGGATCCTTTATCGAACACTTGGGACGGGCTGTTTATGGTGGTATCTACGAACCAGATCACCCAACTGCGGATGCGAATGGCTTCCGACAAGATGCGATTGAAGCTATCCGCACGCTGCAAGTTCCGATTATTCGCTATCCAGGCGGCAACTTTGTTTCTGGTTACAATTGGGAGGATGGCGTCGGACCTAAGAAAGACCGTAAGCGATTGCTAGAGCTTGCTTGGTGGACTACAGAGACGAATGAAGTCGGTACGAATGAATTCGCTGATTGGGCGAAGTTAGTTGGTTCAGAGGTTATGATGGCGGTTAATCTCGGCACACGCGGCATCGACGATGCCAGAAATCTGATCGAGTATTGCAATCATCCTTCAGGCTCTTACTATAGTGATCTACGTATTTCACATGGCTATAAGGAACCTCATCGCTTCAAAACCTGGTGCCTGGGCAACGAAATGGATGGACCTTGGCAGATCGGCACGAAGACTGCTGTGGAGTATGGTCGCCTCGCGAATGAAACCGCCAAAGTGATGCGCTGGGTAGATCCTACCATCGAGTTAGTGGCATGTGGCAGCTCATCAAGCGGTATGAGTACGTTTGCCGATTGGGAAGCTACCGTTCTGGATTTGAGTTATGACAATGTTGACTATCTATCGCTGCATGCTTATTACAATAATAATAGCAACGATACAGCCAATTTCCTTGCCACATCACTGAATTTAGATCAGTTTATTAGCAGTGTCGCAGCCATTTGTGATTATGTGAAAGCCAAGAAGCGCAGTAAGAAAAAACTCATGCTCTCCTTAGATGAATGGAATGTCTGGCATACGATTGGATCAAGTCGCGCGGAAGAGCGTTGGCAGATTGCTCCACCCGAATTTGAAGATGTGTATACCCATGAAGATGCACTGGCCGTTGGCTGTTTCCTTATTACGTTACTTAAGCATGCTGATCGTGTCAAAATGGCTTGCATGGCGCAATTGATTAACGTTATCGCACCAATTACGACAGAGACTGGCGGTCCGCTATGGCTGCAAACGACTTACTATCCATTCCTTCATGCTTCCATCTATGGACGAGGAACTGTCCTTCATACCGTCAATTCTTCACCCAAATATGATTCCAAAGATTATACAGATGTCCCTTATCTGGAATCGATTTGCGTGTACGACGAGGAGCAAGGTTATATTACGGTCTTTGCTGTCAATCGCCATCTCTCAGAAGCTATGGAACTGGATCTCGACATCCGCAGCTTCGGCGATGTTAGCTTGAGCGAGCACATCGTGCTGGAACACGAAGACCTGAAAGCGGTGAACACGAAGGCTAACCCACATCATGTTACGCCTCATCGTGGCGGTGTATCCGTTCTTGACAATGGACACGTCAAAAGCAACCTTGGCAAAGCATCTTGGAATGTTATTCGTCTTCAAACCAAACAAGGATAAGCTATTCCTAGACACTATAAACGAGGGTTTCCTATTTGCCATGTAGATGGCGGGGAAAACCTCGTTTTCATCTTATATGCCCCATTGACCGCCTCTCAGGTTAGGGCATACTATTAAGAGGAATCCCCTTTGAGAGGAACCTGTATCATGCGAAATAAAGTTGTCTGGGTACTTACAGCCCTTCTCGGCTTGGCGAGCTGTATCGCGTTATATCAATTCGTTCTGGAAAGCGAAAGCAATGTGCCCGTGCAAAATTCACTTGATGCAGTTGCCATGCTGGAAAATCCGCCTGCCGCTGTCCCTTCTTCACGAGCTAAGCAGCCTGATATCTTAACCTATTGGGCTAACCAAGAGAAGAAATCCGAGCAAGCAGGACTTACAGAGACCGCAGCAGCGTATCGTAACCGGATCGATGTATATACAGCTGGACTTCCGTCGTTGCCACTGATGAAGCCTAATAGGCTTAACATACAAACCCCTTCAACGAATATGGAGCTCTATCTCCGCGTTCCAATGTCAGCTCAATCCGTTCAGTCTGCTCAACCCCTTAAACCAACCCAATCAGCGATCCCCGCAGCTTCCACGCTAGCCAAACATGAGCCTGCATCAGGGGTTTATATCGGTATGCTCGGGGCAGATCGCAGAGTCGGCTACGATGTTACAAAGATTGAAGACGTCTACGGTCGCAAGCACGCGCTGTATTTGTCTTATGTTGGTTGGCGCAAAGTGCAGACCGATACCAACACTTATTTCCCGGCTCGTACTGCCGAAAGGGTAAAGGAACTTGACGGTGCCCTTCAGATCGGTTGGGAACCGCGGTTTGGCTTAGACGACGTGCAGGATGATGAATATGTTCGCCGTTTCGCACGTGAAGCCAAAGCCTCCGGCATCCCCATTTTCCTGCGTTATGCTTCAGAGATGAACGGAGCTTGGGTGCCATGGCATGGAGAGCCCCAGAAATATATAGAGAAATTCCGTCTGATTCACGACATTATGTCTGAAGAAGCACCTAATGTCGCCATGGTGTGGTCGCCTAACTTCTGGCCGCCCGATACGATCGATAGCTACTATCCAGGTGACGCCTACGTGGATTGGGTTGGCTTCTCGTTATATAGCACGCCGATCTCAGCAGAAAAAGAGCAGCTAAAGGGTACCGTGATCGATACCTTCGCTCCTCTTTATAAACGATATAGCCATAAACCTATTATGATTTCTGAGGGTGCTGTTGCTCATACGTATTTGCCGACTAACCAAGCTTATTGGAGCTGGGCAGAAAGCCAGTTGGGTTACATGTATGGTCTTCTTCCGCGATTATTTCCTCAAGTTAAAGCCATCACTTACTTTAATTTCAGCAAAGCTCAAGCGATTCGAACGAACGGGACCTATGTCTACGACATCGGGGAAAATCCATTTATGGACGGCTACTATCAACGGCTGATTGCATCCGATTGGTTTCTAAGTAAGGTAGAGCCAGGAGTAGATCCCATTCAATACCGCTATACACCAGTCTTAGACCGTTCTCTTCCTAGTGGTCAACAGACCGTTCTCGTCTATCCCAAGCTTACGAATGAACAAGGTAAACCACCCTTTGCCATCGCGATTTATCAAGGCAATCAATTCCTCGGCGTCAGTTATGAATCTCCATGGGAAATTGACATTGGAGTTCAATCAGAATCGGCATCAGAACCTTGGTATGTGATAGCTTACAATGACCAAATGGAAGTAACTGCTGTCCATTCCGGCGTTGCGCCTATCGCTCAGGCAAATCCGGTTACGCCTTAGTTGCCGAAATGATAGGATGGAATAATCCGAATATCCTTATCCAAATTAGCAAGCATCATGAAATTACGATTAAATGTAAAAATGCGTTTCACCTGGTAGTACGACATGGTCACAGCCGTAAGGGCTTCGCTAAGCGAGAAGCGGAGCTCCGGCCTGTCCATTAACAATCTGCGCGATTCCCCCTCGAATTCAGGTCCGCTTGAGATAACTGCCAACTTGCCTTTACTTACGGCTTTTTCAATCGCCTTCAGAAAATATTCCGCCTGCTCATAGCTGTATTCATTACGAAGCCATTCGTGAAGATCGAATACGATGGAATTCGTCGTCATGTAATTACGTTCAAGATCATGCAAATCTAGAAACATGGAACGTGCTTTGGTATATCGTGGGTCCTTAGGGTTCATTAAAGCGGCTAGAGCTGTCTCGTCCAGAAAAATGGCATCCTGAACATTCAATTGATTATCCATAGATCAGACCTCCTTAATCCTCTTGTTTGCAAATGCCATCCAAATACAGCAGCGGATTTGCTTCCTTTTGATCCACAGAGATGGGAGTTAATTCGTAAGAGGCGCTTGCCAGGTATTGTGCAATAAGTCCATTAACGATAGCTTCTACAGTTGTATGCTGCAGAATAGCGATATCTTTTAGCTGATCAACATAACGCGGGTCGAGATCGATCATGTCTTCATCTTGTTCCACACTTCTTGAAGAAATGAACTCGGATGCGGTAGACTTCGCTTTTTCGAATTGATTATGAATGAAGCGTTTGTAATTGTTCGCCATCGTGATTCACTCCTTATCCAATAACTTGTATACAATTCGTCGAATTTCGTCGATTTTAGGGGGTGAGTCTATTCCTTGCCTCCTTACAGTGTCCCTCGTTGTTCTTTCCATAATAGTCCAAAAAGGCAACCAACCCACGAGGTCAGCTGCCTTCTCACACGCTTCTATTAGCTAAGACGAATGCCGAAATACGTTAACAACGCTTCTTTATACCCTTCATCTGTCTCAGGAGTGTAGGTTCTTACGTCTGTAGCGCTGAATATTCGGAACTCCTTGTCAGCAAGTGTATGCCGTCCCTCGGGCGTACGTATCGCAACAATCGGGGATTTGTTGAAAACTGAATCTGGGGACTTTTCACACCAGAAACTCGCAAATAAATAGTCTTTCGGCAGCTGAGGCTCCTCTGTGAAAGAGTAGATGCGTTGCCATACCTTATGTTTCTGTTCACAAAGCACCCAACCATCATAGGGGTCTCTCTCGAGGCGGTAGTTCTCATCCCCTTGTTGCTGGACAAGGCCTTCGATGAAAGAAAGAGGTCTGCGAGGGACAATCCCGCCAACTCCAACATCACAGAGGTAGTGGGCGCCTTCGGCTTCTACCTTTAAGACATGATGACGCCTTTTGGGCGGCAAGTTCGGCTCATCACGCCAAAATCTGGAAACCAAATCCGTCACCGTATAGCCAAGTTCACGAAGCAGCCAACCGAACAAGGCGTTGGTTTCAAAACAATACCCGCCACGCTGGCGTATAACAATCTTMTGATACAGATCCTGCGGATCAAGCGATAACGCTCTCCCTTCGAGAATGTCCAAATTCTCATAGGGAACCGTGTGCAGATGGCGTTCCTGCAGATCAGCTAATGTCTTTGCGCTGCCGTCGAGCGAACCATGAAAACCGATGCGTTCCAGATACTTCTCAATTTGACTATTCGTATTCATCATGGGAAGACACCATCCTTAAGTGAGATACTCGTTAACATATATAAGGGATGACATTGATTACATTTACCCTGGCATGTGGATTCGGCTGGAGAGCTCCTGAGCATCCAACTCACGCATCGAGAGCCTAGCTCCGATGGATCGAAAACTGCCGATCACATCCTCATAGCCGCGCTCGATGTGCTCAACACCTGTTATACATGTGCTGCCCTCCGCGGTGAAACCCGCCATCAGCAAGCAAATGCCTGCACGCACATCTGTGGCATGCACCCAACCGCCTCGCAAGGGGAGTCCGCCGCGAATAAACGCAGATTCTTGACGAATCTCTATTTCCGCACCAAGCCGTCTCAACTGCGGAACATGAGCGAACCTTTTTGGATACACACGGTCGGTAACGATACTCTTGCCCTCAGCCTGCAAAAGGAGTGCTGTCATAGGTTGCTGTAAATCGGTGGCGAAACTTGGATACATGCCGGCACGAATTCGCGTTGCTTTCAGTCTACTAGTCCCATAAGCAGTAATACTGTTTTCTCCGCATTCCACATGCAGTCCGACTTCCTCTAGCTTAGCTAGACAGGAGCCCAGATGCTCTGGAATGACATCCTTAACGGTAACTTGTCCCCCATTGAGCCCAGCCGCCATCAAGAATGCTCCGGCGATGAGTCTGTCTGGAATTACCGTGTGGATACCTCCATTCAAGTAAGGAACACCTTCAATCCGAATGCGATCCGTCCCTGCCCCATAAATTCGTGCGCCGAGTTGATTCAGGAATCTTGCCGTATCGCACACCTCCGGATCCACAGCCGCGTTGTGCAACTGAGTACGTCCTTTGGCCAATACAGCCATCATCATCGCATTCATCGTCGCACCCGAGGTAAGCGTATCGAAATAAATGTCTGCCCCCTTCAGCTCCGCCGCTTCAACCTCGTAATAATCCTTGTAGAGCCGCACCTGAGCTCCAAGCGCTTGGAACACCTTGATATGCTGATCCATCGGTCTTGAAACGAAATCATCTCCACCAGGTAATCCGATTGTGACTTTACCGAATTTGGACAGTAAAGCACCTACAAAATAATAAGACGCTCTGTAGCTCGATGCTTTGCCCGGATCAATGACTGAGCTGTGAATCCAGCGTGGATCAATGATGACTTGTCCGGCATTCTGTGTGAGTCTAAGGCCGATTTCTCGGCCAATTTCCGTAATAAGACGAACATCATCGATGTGTGGAATACCCTCTAACGTTACGATATTATCCGCCAGACATGCAGCTGCAAGTATGGCAAGAGAGCTATTCTTTGCTCCTGGTATGTGTACCGTTCCGTTCAGTGGGCCTGAGTACTCCGCTTGTATATACTTCATGAAGGGATCCCAACTTTCGTTATGACGATTTCAATTCGGATTCGAGCATATAACCACCGCCGCGCACGGCACTAATGAGAAAGGTGTCTTTCCCGTATTTTTTGCGCACCCGATAGACAAGTGCATTTAGTTCGTCGAGCGTCACATCCGAGTAGCCTTCTGCTCCCGGTGATCGTTCAGGCCACACCTTGGACTTAATTTCCTCCATGGGAACGAGGCGGTTTGTATGCTCATGCAGCACACGGATCAATAGATATTCTTTCTCGGACATAAGGATTCGCTTGCCATCCACCACACATTCCCGTTTCTCCCAACTTATTTCCAACGGGAGTTTGGGGATTTCTAACTGCATGGTGATGCTGAGCGGTTCAATTTCAAGGGTTTGATCGGCAAACATATATGAGAAATGGATGACGGTCATCCCTTTGGCAAGCCTAATAATATCAAAATTGTTCAAAGGATACGGCGTGTGCGGTGTTAGCCGTACACCGTTAATTTCAGTGCCGTGGCGACTTCCTAAATCATAAAGCACCGCCTTGTCTTGCTCTTTGCGGATAATGATATGCTTCCGGGATATAAACGCGTTCGTAAAAGCCAAATCCGGCGTTAACTCATTGGATACACGGCCGACATTTGTTTCTTCCTGGTTTAAATTCACGCAAGTGCCCGCTCGATAGGGCTCACCGCGCACAACGTATAAGCATGCAAAATTATCCAGTTGTGTCCCCTCCGTTTGCAAATGCAGCTTACCTCACTTCTTGGGAAATACCCCCATTACTCATCGTACCTCAAACTGTACCTGAATAAAACCCCTTCACACTGACGGATCGCTCATTTTTCAGTAACATTTTGAAGATTACCCCTATCTACAAAAGATACAAATTCGGATCCAGTGACTGAATGAATGGCGTCCATTCCCCTGTTGAATAGAGCAGGAGCCGGTGCATCGCGCGCGTACACGCGGTATAAAATAGCTTACGTTCGCTCTCTCGGCCGTACACTTGTGAGGATGCCTCATAAATCAGCACCGCGTCGAACTCGACACCTTTGGCCAGATAGGCTGGAATGACCATCGTCCCTTTCTCAAAAGTTGATGTTTCCTTCGTAATGAGTCGCAGCGTCTCAGCGCCTTGAGACATCAACACGTTATAAGCCTCACGGCTCTCCGCTGCGGTCTTCGTAATAACGGCAATTGACTCGAAGCCCTCTGCCCTGAGTTCAGCGAGATGCTCTATCATTCGTTCAGCTCTCTCAGCACTGCCGCTAGCCTGAATGAGAAAGGGCTTCTGGTCACTCCTCTCAAAAGGTACGATTTCTTCGTTAGGTAACAACGCCTTCGTAAACTCCACAATCTCGCGGGTGGAGCGATAACTTCGCACAAGGCGAATCAGATTCGTTTCATTTTGACCATATAGCTTAATAAGTGGCGAATCCACCTCAGATAGATTGGTTGCTTGCGGGAAGATCGCTTGGCTGAAATCTCCGAGAACGGTCATGTTGGCGCGTGGGAATAGCTGCTTCAGGAAATAGAATTGGAATGGTGAATAATCCTGTCCTTCATCGACAAAGAGATGCCGCACATTCGTGTTCCTCCGAGTTCCTTCTACGAATTCTTTCAAGCACAAGAACGGCGCCGCATCCTCATAAAATAGTTCGAGCCTACTCAGCTTTTCCTTCGTTTGCTTGCAAATTTCAGTCCACTGTTCAGGCACCGCAGTCTCGTTCGTCATGGTCCGATAAGCGGCCTGATCACTGAATAATTGATCGTACAATCCGATGATATCTATAAACTTAAATCGCTTTACGTCATTTCTCAATTGCTTATAATGGCCACTCACGATCATCTTCCGAAGCAGCCCTTCTATTTCCTGCATGGCAAAATCAACATTATGCTCTTCGTCTTGCTCCTTGCCAAGAAACTGTCCATAATCATCCAGAAGCTGCTCATTCATATGGAGGACCACTTCTTCTTGCCGGTACTTCTTCAGCAACTCTCTATAGGCTTCGGCATATTGCTCATTGTCGAGGTAATCGAGTTCATCTTGGACCCAATGCGCTTTTTGTTCTTTACGCTCGAGCGTTGCCAGCCTTTGCAGGATCCATTCCTGTAAAAGAGCGACTCGATTAGCCAAACGGATCGTATGGTCATAGCTATAAAATTGCGATTGGATCTGCTCCGCGGTAATTAACTCACGATCCTGGAATTGGATGCTGCGGAAGAGCATGCCTTCTTTTCCCAGCCATACCGCATATTGCTGCAGGGCATGGAGAAATACCTCTGATGCTTTATAGTGAATCCCACTGGTTCGTGCTTCACAATCGGGAGTCGAGGATGACGTCAGGATATATTCGATCTGCTCAAACGGACTCTCCAGCTGCAACGTGGCTCCAAGCCAATAGACCAAATATTCTTGAATCGTCGTCTGCTGCATATTCTCCTCACCGAGCTCGGGAAGAACGGTTGATACATAACTGTTGAACATTGGATTCGGGGAAAAAAGAACAATTTGATCCGCTTTAAGCTTATCACGGTGCTTATATAATAAGTAGGCAGCTCGCTGCAGAGCTGCTGATGTCTTTCCACTGCCTGCCGCTCCCTGCACAATGAGCATGCGCGTCTTATCGTTGCGAATGATGGCATTTTGCTCCTTCTGAATAGTCGCCACAATGCTCTTCATTTGTGAATTTGCACCTTGGGCAAGCACTTGCTGGAGCAATTCATCACCGATGGTTATACTCGTGTCGAACACACGCTTTAACTGGCCGTCGCCGATGAAATATTGCCGTTTCAGCGTCATTTCTCCCTCGACGCGTCCCCCAGGGGTTTCATAGGCCGAAGCCCCAGGKGAATAGTCATAATACATACTTGCAATGGGAGTACGCCAATCATAGACTAGGAAACTTAAGCCGTCTTCGTCAACAAAAGACGAAACGCCAATATAAATTTGCTCACTGAAGCGAGTATCATCTTCTTGAAAATCAATCCGCCCAAAATAAGGCGACGGCAGCAACCGCTTCATGCCCTTCAATCGTTGCATCCGCTGCTGGTGACTGCGCTCCCGCTCCGATAACAACGCTTCTTGCTGTCTAATACTATAAAAGGCCTCTTCGAAATCTTCATGTGTACTCGTATTGATCGACACTTCTTCCCAAAACCGCTTGCGGAAGTCCGTAACCTGATCGCGCAACCCGACTACCTCTGGTTCGATTTCTACAATAGCAGATCGTAATTTGTCCGTAACCATATCTAATCGCTCTTGTTCTTGCTGCCATTCGTTCACCTTGATCATCTTCACGAACACGCTCCTTATGGGTCTTGTGTGAAAAAAACAAAATAATGTTTGACAACCAGCCAATCTTCGTGCTAAAATTTAATTAAAGATAAGATGTATTAACTATGTCAACTAATAAATAAATAGACGATGGTCTTTGTATTCTAACATATAGCTTCCTTATGTGTAAATAAGTATTTAGCAAGAAGAACCGGTAGAAATACCGGTTCTTCTTTTTTTTGCACCTAAACTTGGAGACACCGATGTTTCAACCTCCTTTTCCTGAACATCTTCACCTTGAGAAGACTTTTCCCCCTTTTCCGTGYAGCGCTTCAAGATTAGATGGATTATATGTAGCTAATATCGCTGAAAAAACTGATCTATTAGGAATAACTGGATTTCATACAGCTAATTCGAGCCTTTTCTTGCCGCATGTTCAAATTACGCTAAATTAGCTGTACCTAATCCAGTTATTCAAGAAAAAGCAGGAAAAACAGCTGAAATAGCTGTACATTTTCCAGTTAATTGGTTCGAGTAGCCTATAACTTAATCGAAATGAACTTCAGCTCCGTCAACTCTTCGACCGCATATCGAATACCTTCCCGTCCGAAGCCACTTTCCTTCACACCGCCATAAGGCATGTTATCCACACGGAATGTAGGGAAATCATTAATCATAACGCCTCCTACCTCCAATTGCTCAGCAGCACGCATCGCGGCACGGATGTCATTCGTATAAATGCCTGCTTGTAGTCCATAACGAGAATGATTGACATCCTGAATGGCTTGATCCAGCGAGCTGAATGAGGAAACCGTAACGATCGGTCCAAACACCTCTTCACAGGAAACAGGCTCATCCGCAGCTACATGCGTCAAAATGGTCGGTGGATATATCCGAGAATTCAGCTCTCTGCCACCTGTAATCACAACGGCTCCTTTGGCAACCGCACTGTCTACCCAATCCTGCATCCGCCGAACTTCTTTCTCACTAATCAGCGCGGAAACATCCGTTGTCTCATCTAGCGGGTCACCGATAACCAATTTCTCCACTTGCTCTTTGAATCTTTTCATAAAATCATCATAAAGAAGCTCGTGGACGAAAATCCGCTGAATGGAAATGCATACTTGACCACTATATGAAAAGGCACCGAGCACACAGCGACTGATTAACTCATCTGTAATCTCGTAAGCTTTGTCTATAAGTAAAGCTGAATTCGAACCTAATTCTAAGGTAACTCGCTTTAAACCGGCTTTGTTTTTCATCGCAATGCCGACAGCAGGACTCCCTGTGAAGGTAACAGCCTTCACCCGCGGATCCCTCACGAGCTTCTCTCCCACAACCGAACCAGGTCCGGGAATGACATTCAATGCCCCATTCGGAAGTCCTGCTTCTTGAAAAATTTCAGCCAGCATCAAGGAAGAAAGTGGCGTTTGCCCCGCGGGTTTAAGTACAATTGTGTTCCCCGCTGCGATCGCTGGGCCGACTTTATGTGCGACCAAATTAAAGGGAAAGTTAAATGGCGTTATAGCCGCGATCACACCCAGCGGTTTGCGCAGCGTAAAGGCAATGCGTCCCTCTCCGCCAGGTGCTGCATCCAGCGGTACCGTTTCTCCATGAATGCGACTTGCTTCCATCGCTGCGAATTTGTAGGTTTGAATCGACCGGGCGAGTTCGCCACGGGCGGTCTTGAGCGGCTTTGCCGCTTCCAGAGCCACTAGACGGGAGAGCTCCTCTTTCCGTTTTTCCAACAATTCAGCTACTTTATATAAAATAGTCGTACGCTCGTGAGCTGGCATCTGAGCCATGACCTGTGCAGCTGCTTGCGCAGCTTGGATTGCTTCATCCGTTTCAGCTTCATTCCCATGCCCCACATCTGCAATCCATTCCCCTGAATAAGGTGAGTAAAGTGCTTCGTAACGAGCAGCTTCTTTCCATTGTCCGTTAATAAACAAATGCCTCTTCATCTGAACTCCCTACTTTCTCTCTTCAGCATATTGCTCAATTATAACATGTTGGATAATATCAAGGCCTTCAGCAAGCTCTTCATCTGTGATGACGAGCGGGGTGAGAAAACGAATCACATTACTGTGCACCCCAGCGCTTAATAGGATCACGCCTGCTTCATAGCAGCCTTTCTGAATCGCAGCAGCATTCGCTTTATCTGGTTCTTTCGTATCGGGATGAACGAATTCGATTGCACACATCGCACCTAGTCCACGCACCTCCGCAATATGTGGGACTGTCTTCTGCAAGTCCGTAAAGAATTCACGGATCGTCTCACCGATAACACGTGATCGCTCAACGAGATTCTCGCATTCCATCTTCTCGATAACCGCCAATGCTGCTACACATCCAAGCGGACTTCCACCATACGTACCACCGATTTCGCCAGGTGCAGGTGCATCCATAATTTCCGAACGACCCGTAACGGCCGATATCGGCAAGCCTGCTGCAATGGATTTCGACATCGTCATCAAATCGGGTTCAATCCCAAAATGGGTGGAAGCGAACATTTCTCCCGTACGTCCGAAACCTGTTTGAATTTCATCGGCTATAAACAAAATATGTTTACTTTTGCAAATCTCATATATACCTTGAACCCATGCCTTTGGAGGAACGATGAAGCCGCCTTCACCTTGGATCGGCTCCATAATAACCGCCGCTAACTCCTCCGGTGCGACTTCCGTATAGAGGAAATCTTCAAATTGCTGAACACAATAGAGCGCGTAATCTGTCTCCGACATGCCTTGCGGACGATGCAACGGATACGGGAATTGTGCTTTGTAGGTGGCCGGGGCAAACGGCCCCATCTGGAACTTATAGGGTCTGACCTTGCTTGTAAGCGACATGCCTAAGAGTGTCCGACCATGAAATCCTCGCGAAAAGGAGACAATGCCAGATTTCCCTGTAAATTTCCTTGCAATTTTCACAGCATTCTCAACCGCTTCTGCACCGCTATTTAGAAAGATCGTTTTCTTCGGAAAGTTGCCTGGCGTGATTTGTGCCAATTTCTCAGCTAGCTCTAGATAGGGTTCATACATAGCCACATGAAAGCAAGGATGAATATATTTTTCAAGCTGCGCTTGCACAGCTTTGACAACTTCAGGCGGGCAATGGCCAACATTCTGCGTACCGATCGCGCCGGCAAAATCAATGAATACATTACCATCCACATCATAAATCAAAGCCCCTTCTGCCTTTTCAACAAAAATCGGTGTATTGTTGCCAACACCTCTGGGTACGAATGCTTGTCTTTTATCCATGAGTTCTTGGGTGCGGCCGCCCTGTAACTTGGAGGGTACTGAAGCAAATTTACGTGTGATTTGCATATTCATCTTCCCCTTTACATTCATTTTTCATATTTGCAGGATCATTACCACTACTTTCTCCTTCATTTTATGACGGCAATCAATTACAAATTCAGCATATAACGCAAAAAAAAGCCCTTCACAGGGCTTATGAGCCCTGTAAGTCAGGCTCTTGTTTGAAAATGATTTTAAATATCGGATAGAACACGAAGAATGAAATTGTACTATTGATCCCCATGGTAATCACGTCTGCTGTTGTTTCACCTAATGAACCCATGTCCCACGAGTTAATGAATAAGTTATATATCGGTGCTTTGTAAAATCCTTGCGCAGCGGCGGCACCAATCGTTATCACCATGTACGCTAATACGTACCAAAAAGCAGCCTTCCAAATATTACTGTTTGATTTAAATGTAATATTTCGCTGGGCGAAAAAATTAATAATCTGTGCAATTCCAAGCGTTATTTGGACGGCAAGGAAATAACCAATCCCTCCTCCACCGCCTGAGGCAAGCGAACCAGCCGCATAGTTGAATACATAATAAGCACTTCCATCAAAGTTATGCCCCAACTGGAAAATTTGGAAACTTATCGTAAGCAAAGATGTCTGTGCGAATATGAGTTTAATGAGAGGCATTAGAATCAGTTGTAATGCCGTCATGCCAACACTGAGAATCAAGAATAGCAGGAATTGAGCAATAGCAGGATGTCGTTCCTTATAGCTATTCCATAAACCTACCAACCCGATATATCTTTTGATATTTATTTCGCTCATTCTGGTTTACAACTCCATGATAATTTCTCACCTATTTATCCATCTCAACAACGTCAAAATTTGTTTCCGACTTATTTTACCGCCGGTAAAGCGGTCGATTTGACGAAATGGCATATTCATAACAAAGTAGACATTATTCGCTAGCAAAGGTTTGTTGACTGCGTCAAAAAATTTGTTAAAGAAGATTACTACGCCATAGATCGTTTTTCCCAACCAGTTCTTATGTTTCGCTTGTGCAATGGTATCGTTTAATCCCAAATCCCGTTTCGGATCCCACAAACGCTGTGGCGGTTCGTAACCCAACAGACGCTTATATTCTTCCGGCGTTACATCATGCACATGTCCGCTATAATAGTGCGGGAATTGTTCTTTTGTATGCTCGCAAGGGGCGGTATCCCCCGTTAGTGTTACCTGTTCTTGCAAATGGATCGTCTGAATCGAGCTGCCAATTTGAATAGCATATGCGCCAGGTTCGACCACCCACTTGTGAATCGTCGGATTATAATACGCGAAATCGCGTTCTTCCAGCTTGATCGTGACGCGCTTGCTTTCGCCAGGMATTAAGAACACTTTGTCAAACCCTTTTAACTCACGTTTCGCTCTAAAAATGGTGGAATCTAGCTTCTGGATATATAATTGCGCAACCTCTTCCCCCGCGACAGCGCCTGTATTCGTAATGGTAAACGACGCTCCATCCTGATCAGCCGCTATCTCCGAATAGGCAAACGTTGTATAAGACAACCCATGTCCGAATGGGAATAACACAGGTTTCTCCACCGTATCGTAATAACGGTAGCCGATAAAAATACCTTCGGTATGCTCCGACGTTGCCTCCTTGCCTGGGTAATAAGGGGCGGAAGACACATCGCCGTAAGCGATCGGGAATGTTTCGCTGAGCTTACCACTTGGATTATACGTGCCAAGCAAAACACTCGATAACGCTTCAGCGCTTCCTTGACCGGATAAATAGGTGTGAACGATAGCTTTCACATCCTGTACGAACGGCATCTCGATCGCGCCGCCGCCAGCCAGAATCACCACAATATTCGGATTGACCTTCGTTAATGATTGAAGCAATTCTAGCTGGTTCTCTCGCAATCTTAGGTGCGCGCGGTCAATGCCTTCCGCTTCGCTGCCTTCGTCCAAACCCAAGAACAATAAAACGATGTCCGCCTGCTCTGCTAACTGGACAGCTTCCTTTCGCAACTGTTCGTTGCCGCCGCCCGTTCGCTTGAAGCCTTTCGCGTGTCCCACAATCGACAAGTCTGATTCACGCAATACATCCCAGGCATTTGATAGCTTCGCCGGATTAATAAGGGAACTTCCAGCTCCTTGGTAACGAGGATGTTTGGCGAAATCCCCAACGATCGCAACTTTCTTGTCAGGACCGAGCGGCAGTTGTTGCTCGTCATTTTTTAATAACACAATCGAGCGTTTGGCCGCTTCAATCGCTTTGGCATGGTGCTGCTCATAGTCAACTCCCGTTGTGTGGTTATCCTTCAACTGGGTAGTAAAAACCAGCTCCAACAGACGATCGACGGCTTCATCCAAAGCCTCTTCCGCTAATTCCTTGCTCCTAACAGCTTGCACAATCTCTTGATCGGTAATTCCGTTCGTCGAAGGCATCTCCAATTGATTGCCCGCTTGCAACCCTGCAACACGGTCATTATTACCGCCCCAGTCGGTTACAACAACGCCGTCAAATCCCCATTCTCCGTACAAAATATCCTGTAACAAATACGTGTTTTCATTCGCGAAAGTGCCATTTACTTTGTTATAAGAGGTCATGATGGTCTTGGGCTGACTTTTCTCGACGACACGCCTGAATCCTTCCAGATACAGTTCTCTTAACGAACGTTCATCTACAATCTCATCGATCGTCATGCGCATATGTTCTTGGCTGTTGACTGCAAAATGTTTCGGACAAGCTGAAATACCATTGGATTGTATCCCTTTGACCATTTCACTTGCCAATTCACCTGTCAAATACGGATCCTCGGAAAAATATTCAAAGTTGCGGCCACATAACGGATTCCGCTTAATATTCAATCCTGGCCCTAGCAACACGCTTACTTTCTCGCTAGCAGCTTCATTCCCAATCGTCTGACCAACATCATAAATCAATTGTCGGTCCCAGCTATTCGCCAGCGTTGCCGCCGTTGGGAAGCAAGTAGCAGGCAGACTTTTATTCAGACCCAAATGGTCTGCCTTTCCCCCTTGCTTCCTCAGACCATGCGGGCCATCTGTCAGCATAATACCTGGAATATTMAGCCGCTCAATCGCTTTCGTATTCCAGAAATTCGCGCCAGACATTAAAGATGCTTTTTCTTCTATCGTCATACGTTCAATTAATGCTTTATATTTCAATGTTTCCACCTCATATTCAAGCGCTTAAGATTTAAACAAGTAGGTTTGTAGGATCGTGTACAGCACATGATGAACACTTGTACGAACGCCGTTTGCAATACCTGCTGGATCTTTTTTGTACGCTTTTCCCAGTAACTTTTCATTTTTGGTTGGTGTCATAATATCTAGCATCAAGTCATTCCCCGCTACAACGGCATCCGGCGCTTTCATAAAGCCGAAGACAGCATCGCTTGAAACAAACCCGTCGAAGCCCCATTCTTTACGCAGAACATCATTAAGCAAGTTGGAGTTCGCTCCAGCCCACTTCGTACCGATAATCGAGAAGCTGGACATTGTTCCTAGCGGTTTACCTTCTTTAACCGAAATTTCGAATGGCTTCAAATAGATTTCACGAATCGCTTGCTCATTGGCCCAGATTAGGTTGCCGGTACGTGCATTCGTTTCTTGATCATTTAACGCAAAGTGCTTCATGAAGGCAATAATTCCTTGGTCTTGCGCTCCTTTGATCATCGCCGCTGCCATTGTTCCCGACAACATCGGATCTTCGGAGAAGAACTCGAAGTTACGACCGCCTTGCGCCGTACGGTGGATATTCATACCTGGCGCATACCAGCCCTGAATGCCATATGCGCGCGCTTCTTTCCCTATGGCTTCGCCCATTCGATAGGCTAAATCCTTGTTCCATGATGCTGCAATAACGATTTCGGACGGATAGGACGATGCTTGCACAGGTTTAAAAAAGTAACTAAATCCGGCGGGTCCGTCCATCAACAAGGTTTTGGGAACGCCCAATCGGTCAATGGCCATCGTTCGATAGGCTCCGTTTGCCACATAATCGATCATTTCATCCAATGTGAGCTGATCCAAGAAGGCATCCCACTTCGGATCGTTGAAGGCTACACCTTTCAAATCTTTCAACTTGATGCCGTTATCGACGCCAACTTTCGGCATAGCTTGCTTAGAAGCTACGGTTTCCCCTGAGAATGCATCAAGTACATATTGCGGTGCTTCATGACTAATTTTTTCGTCAGAAGGATACGTTTTCTCCCAATTATTACGAGATAAATAGGTGAGTTCACCTTTGGCTAGATCAAACTGATTCTTGTAAGCCGTTCCTGTATCCTTATCAGTTTTATAGACCTTTTTCTCCGCAATCTGAAAGTCATAACTTGCTGCAATATCATGGACATTGTGAGCAACTTTAATCTGATAAATGCCTGGATCTAACACATACGCTTGCTCACCGTTCATATCATAAGAAGCCATCTCTTCGGTCGCAAACGATAAGGTTAGCACTTCCGATTGACCCGCTTCTAGGAGCGACGTCTTCGCGTAGGTAGCCAGTTCAATGGATGATTTCTCAATGCCTCCTGCCACATAGGGAGCAGAGTAATACAGTTGAACGACGTCTTTTCCTGCCCGTTTACCAACGTTCTTCACGTTGACTTGCAATTCAATCTTATCTTTGGTGAATGTCTGATTCTGGACTGTCCATTCAAAGTCCGTATAACTTAATCCATATCCATAAGGATATAACACGGTATCTCGGTAACCCGCTTCGTTACCTTGATAGAAGGTTTCATAGAAACGGTATCCCACATAAATGCCTTCTTGATAATTGATGAATGAATATTTCAAGTTATCATAGCCATAGTCTCCGAAGTTCTCACTTGCTGGAGCTGATGAATTATCATAGACATACGTGTCCGGAATTCGGCCCGATGGATTCGTCTTGCCTGCAAGAACATTGCCTAATGCATTGGCTCCGTAAGGACCCGGAGTTCCTATCCACAATACCGATTGAATGGATTTGTATTCATTAACGAATCCAAGCTCCAGTGCATTTCCTGCATTGATCACAAGCGTTACGTGAGCAAAGTTTCGGGCAACCTTTTCAATCAACGCACGTTTATTGTCCGTCAATTTCAATTGCTCAACCTTAGCATCGCTTGCTTCTGTGCTTTCACTGGAAATGACAATGAGCGCATTGTCCGAATAAGCTTTCGCTTGTTTGATCGCCTCGTCTGACAAGTAATCGATAGTAGGTTCATCGCTGGAATTCAAACCCATCAAGCCCTTTACAACTTGAACGATTCCTGTGCTGCCGCTGGAACCCCCACCTTTTTCTTCTCGGACATTTTGATACATCTTATGAAGATCCGTGTTATACGAAATACCGGCATTGGTCAGGCCATCGAATAAATTAACCGCACGTGAATTATCACCCGCGCCAGATCCGCCGCCTCCGTAACGCAGTTCAAATGCCGACAAACCGAAGACATTGATCTTTTTGTCCTGTAGCGGCAGTTGGTTGGCTTCGTTCTTCAATAAAACGATACCTTCATTTGCAATTTCTTCTGCAACTTTCTCACCGTGTTCACGTGCGGCAAGTGCCTCTGGCGAATCGGTTATTGCTGTTATATGTTTGGCTGTCAGCGCATCGATGATACTGGATGCCATTGGACCGAATTGTACGAATAAGAGGATAACGATCGCGGCCACAACCGACCAGCCTGCGAGTCGTCTTGGTCTGTTTTTGATTTTCTTGTATCGTTTCGCTTCCTTTTTCATCACTCTTCGATCTTTACGGCTTAACGTCTTCATCATCAGCTTCGATTGTTGCTTTTGTTCTTTCTGAATTTGTTTATCTTGTTCTACCGCGGCTTTACGTTCCACTTCTGACAGCATAGCCAATTCTTGCTTTCGTTCTTTCAACTTAGCTTTATCAGCCCTTACTTTTTGTACAGTCTCTTTTTTTATGGCTTGTTTGCTTTTAAAATAACCCCACACGGTAATACCCTCCGGTTTCGTCTTGCTGTTTTTTTCAATTTTAATATAGCGCTTACATGATATCTATGACGATATTGTCGAAAAAAAAGCTAAATATTGCGATCATCCGATGTTTCATAAAATCGAATGCGCAACATTTAGCACTAGTCGTTCATTTTTTCTAGGTCAATCATGACAATTCCAAAGATCGGAACCTCAAATTCCAAGGTGTGAATTCCCTTTATTATCAACCGTTCGACACTTCTTGAAGGTCGATTGATCGCATTCCAGTAGGCAATGTCATCAAAGGACAACTTTTTGCATTCCCTTAATTCGGTAATCCCAATTCGCTGATCGATCTGCTCAGATGTTAATTGTTGCTTGATCAATCGATATGTACCTTCTAAATTTGCTAGTTCCAGCTTCACTACTATGTACGGACTTTTAGCCTTACGCCAAGCTGATTTCAAAGGATCATTCGTCTGCATAATCATATGTCGCAGCTCTTCCTCTGGATACGCGGTTAGCATTCGGTAGTTTTCTTGTTGCTTGGTCACGATGCAAGAATCATTCCGGTACACAAGATCTTCATAGAGCCGACTCATAAACTCTCTCGCATACCAAATATCCTTGTAACGACCATCTAGATGACATAAAGACAGCTTATTTGCCAGCTCATCTGGGAAGTATTCGAATAACTTCGCCGAATCGAGCGACAACGGTGAGTAATAGTGATCTGCACTTCCGTTGTGATTCAATAAGTTTGTATATTGCCATATACTCGCGTTCGCCTGGGCTAAATCCGCATAGGCCCGCAAATATTCATCGTGTTCATAGACTAGCATCCAATCCAGAATCCGATTCTGCATCTTCATGTTCGTACTGTTGTTGATGACCTGAATGTAAGCTTCGTCGTATAAATGGTTCAACGCGGCATCAAGTGGAATCTTGCGCATTCTCGTCCAATCATCGATGCAATAGACAGTATTATAGCTTTCACTATCGAGTGACATTGCATCCTCAGGAGGGACGGGAAAATGAATGACAATGTTCTTATACCCTTTGAAGGTTCCTATCCCCTGCACTAACGGCAGGCATAACGCTCCGCCTTTCTGCAATTCATAGAAGCAGCGGAATTCATACATCCAGTCTTGGCTTGTCCTATAATTATGCTGCAGATGCAGATGCAATTCCATCATCACACTTTGAAATAAGCCCTTGTCATGGAAACCAAGCTCCTCCCAGTCATCGAAATCAATGGTGTGAAATTGAAGATAGGGCAACATACCGACAGACACAATCTGCTGCAATAATCGGTCCAACGCTGTAAAGGAACAAACGAGCCTGCCACCTATCACTTGTATATCGGTTTTCCTTAAAACACGAGAAACCGCGACCCACTTCACCATGAGCCGATCTCGCACTTCCAACAAGCGGCTTTCTGGTAACTCGCCCTTCACCTTTAATATATGATTCACTTTGGTATACTGTCCGATGGTTTGATCCATATTCAAGCGAACCTCCATACGATCAGGTGAAATCGGCGAGGCAGCTGGCAGTTCGCTAAGTGGTACATAGGGAGCAAGTAACGACATGACATCTTGAGAGAGCGCTCTCTCTTCCCGATTGCGCACATTTACAATTTGATTCTCTTCTCGAAACTCAGCAGGTGTAACCTTATATTTCTCTTTGAATGCTTCATTAAAGGAGCGTACATTGGGAAAACCGTTGGCCAAGGCAATCGTGACAATCTTGTCATTCGTGCTTCCCAACATGCGGTAGCTATGAAACAATCGGACTTCTTTGATATAATTACCGATTGAAATCCCTAATTGATTTTTAAAAGAATGCGCAAGATAATATTTACTGCTATAGAACTTCTCAGCAATTTCATCCAAGCTCAATTTCTCTCCATAATTAAGATTGATATACGATACGATTTCTTTCACCTTATCTGATGCCGCGTGTGCTTGCTCTCTCTCGTCCACCAGCCCAAGGTACCGGTACAGCAGTCCGATCAACCGTTTGGAATACCCTTCAATCATGTAGTCAGAGCCTTCTCCAGGATAACTCATTTCGATGTACAAATACGCCATACAATTTCGCACAAGCTCGTATCCGTCCTTCTTGTATACCATCGATAGCGGAATGTTCAGTTTAAATGGTGGAAACTCCTCCTGATACTCATTGATCAGAAACTTCACAGTAAGCGTCGCATTCTCTGCGCTGCCGATCACACGAACCATATCCCCTTTATTCAAAACGAAAATATCACCGGTCCTAATCAAAACATCCGAACCATTACGGATCAATTCCAAATAGCCAGAAAGAACAAACCACACCGTTAACTCCGAAATGAACAATAGATCCGCATCCTCGATTGTTTCGATGGCAGTCATAACGAAGTGATCGCATCCATCATTCCTTTGCTTTAACATTAATCCATCTCCTTTCGAATACGATTTACGGCACGATCCTAACCAGATCTTATTAGTATAAACCAAATCTTTGAGTTCTGATGTTAAGAGGTTGAGAATTATCGATATTCCTGTGGTATACGCCCMCCGAATGCAAACAACTATGGTCAAAGATGCTAAAAGGCATCCATTTCAGAGAAAAACGCCCGTATATCGATGAATACGTGCAGAATTACATCTTTGAAGACCGCTAGTGTGTCAAAACGATGAGAGTAGGCAGAAATAGTTGCACTTTCGCATCAATTTAGATTATGAGCTACGTTTGATTCAAAAAGGATGCCCTTTTGCATTTTTGGACACTTGTGCATGCCACGCACTTTATTAACTCCCGACACGAACAAGCTGAATTTAAGACAGCACAAAAAGGGACCCCCGCCACATCCATGGCTTTGGGGCCCCTCATCTTACTCCCTTACAAATAACCGAGTTGGTACATCTCCTCATTGGATACCGCTTTGTTATAAATAGCTAATCCACCGATGCTGCCGACAAAGAAATTACCGATCTCATGAGAACGATCCATGGCCGCACACCTGTTGGCCACTCTCCCAAATCGATAAATTCAGAAACAGTCCATACTGGCGTCTCTTATTCGTTTCATTCCAAATGCCAGCAACAAATTCGCATTCATTATTGGATTTCTTTCTGCGTTTAACCCAAGCCGCTACCGTCACCTGAGCATTCTCACCATGCATGCGACTTAATCCCATACCTCGATGAGCCGTGGAAAAGTCATGCCGAAAGGTTCGGCATTCCTGGAGCTGGGCTGCCCTATTCGTCGCCGATTGGCAGCAAGCGCAAAGATGCAGATCCGCCTAGCGGGCTACCGTTGGGATCCGATCCGCATTACATGCTCGAACACTTGGTCGAACCATTCAACCTTGATTACGCGTTGCTTTGTTCCGATGCAATAATTGGCATGTCTGGTTATGCGGACAGCGATCACGTTGCAGCCGTATGCCGGGCCTACAACGATTATCTAATCGCCGAATGGCTGCCGGTTAGCCCGAAGTTCAAGGGTTATCTGTGCATCGGTACCCAAGATCCCTTGGAAGCTGCGCGCGAGATCGACCGGGTCGGTTCGCATCCAGACATCGTCGCTGTCAGTGTGATCGGAGGTGCTCGAATGCCGTACGGCCAGCGTTTCTTCCATCCGATCTACGAAGCTTGTGAGCGCAATGGGCTTCCACTTGTAATCCATCCGGGCGCCGAAGGCGCAGGTACCTTTAACCCACCGACTGCGGTCGGGTATGTGTCGAACTATTTGCAGTGGCATACTTGCTTGCCCCAAACCTTTATGGCTCATTTGGTTAGTTTTGTCTGCGAAGGCGTGTTTGAAAAGTATCCAGGGTTTAAAGTGGTGTTTTGCGAGGGTGGCGTCACTTGGCTGCCTCCACTGTTGTGGCGGCTAGACAAAAACTTCAAAGCCTTACGTTCATCCACACCATGGCTGAAGCGCATGCCGAGTGAGTATGTGCGCGACCACTGCTTCATGACAACGCAGCCGATCGAGGAACCGGATGACTTCAAGCATCTCGAAGCGATGTTCAATATGTTCGACGCTGAGAACATGCTGCTCTTCTCCAGCGACTATCCCCATTGGGATTTCGATGATCCGACGAAGATCCTGCAACGGCTCCCGCTTGAGAAGAAGAAGAAAATTTTCAGCGAAAATGCTCGGCAGTTGTTCAATCTGAAGTGAACGCACGAAACTCCCCTACCACTTGATAATGGGTAAGGGAGTTTTTCATTCACAGCAATTACTACTGCCTTCGCCATTCGGGACTTGAACCCTAGAGATAGCGCCCATGCCGGGCGCACTTAGAAAACGGAGCCCGCAAATCCGCGGCACTCCGTTTTTGTTGTTTCAGAACTAAAATAGAAATTTAAGTACCCGCGGCGAAAATGAGGATTTGTTGCAGCATTCGTTAGAAAAAAATTATGCCGTTTAAATGCCAATGCATATAAACATTTAATTCGTTCTACTGTTCAGATGATTCAGCAAATCGTCCAATCCATGTTCCGTAAAAGCTCCTTCGCTAAATGTGATAAGCGCGCGGAGCGGCATATTCTTCATCATTGCCATCATTAGTTCCGAACCATCCTGCATCATCGCCATCATCCCTCCTGCTTGACTCAACATGGATTGAATGATCGCGGCCCCCTTCGGATCACCCATCAGATCGCCGACTGTCGAGTTACGCGTGTACATCTTGGCAAGTGCAACCGTGGATTCCACTTCAACACGTTCTATGAGTACGATATCTTGGGATGAATGTCCGATGAGAATATCGAATTCACCCGTTTCTACATGCCAATCCTTTAGCTCGACATTGTAATAGGCAAAAGCTCTTTGATCCAGTGTGAACGTCACCGTCTTCGTTTCACCAGGTAAAAGCGCTACCTTCGTGAAACCCTTCAACTCTTTTTCAGGCCGTACGACACTGCTGACCACATCTTTAACATACAACTGCACGACTTCTTTACCTTGCATAGCGCCAGTATTCGTAACCTTTACGCTAACTTGCAGCGTGTCGGTATCTTTCATGCTGTGCGTGCTTACCGAAAGATCGGAGTACGCGAATGTTGTATAGCTGAGACCGTAGCCAAATGGGAAAAGTGGCTCAATCCGCTTGGCGTCATAGTAACGGTACCCTATGAATAAACCTTCCTTGTACTCAACACGATCCCCCTCACCGGGGAAATTCAGGAAGGACGGATTGTGCTCAAGCTGCTGCGGAAACGTCTCCGCAAGCTTGCCTGACGGACTGACATTGCCGAATAACAAGTCAGCAATTGCACCTCCGAGAGCTTGCCCGCCGAGGTAGCCCTCCAGTACTGCCTTGACGTGGCCGAGCCAAGGCATTTCAATCGCGGAGCCGTTGCTCAGCACAACGACGATGTTCGGTTGAACGTCCGCGACGGCCTCAATGAGACGGACATGGCCTTCCGGAATCCGCATATGATTCCGGTCATAGCCCTCGGATTCGTAGCGCTCCGGCAATCCGACGAACACAATCGCGGTGTCAGCTTGCGAAGCTGCTTCCACAGCCTGTGCGATGAGCTCCGCATCAGGCTCATCATTGTCAGTGGCGTAGCCCTGCGCATAGGATACCAGCGCAAATGCTCCTGCTTCCCTCAAGATGCTGTCGTAAATATCATCCAGCTGGGTAGGCTTGATATGCGAGCTTCCGCCGCCTTGATATCTCGGATTACGGGCAAAGTCGCCGATCACCGCATAGGAGCCTTCGCGTTTCAGAGGAAGTAGGCTGCTCTCATTTTTGAGCAGTACCATACTTTCTCTTGCAGCTACTCTGGCTAACTGGTGATGTGTCTCCGGATCAAAGGAAGCGTCCTGCTTACGATGCGCTACCGCTTTGAAAATCACAGCCAGCAGTCGGCTCACCGCTCGATCCAGCGTTGCTTCCGACAATGCCCCGCTGCGCACAGCCTCGATGATTTTCTGATCGCCGACGCCATTACTTGTCGGCATTTCCAATTCCAATCCTGCCGCTAGCCCATTAATGCGCTCATTGACTGCGCCCCAGTCGGAAACAACGAAACCCTCATGACCCCACTCTTCTTTTAAAATATCTGTAAGCAGATACGAATTTTCCGAAGCGTACCCCCCATTCACCTGATTGTAAGCACTCATAACGGTCCAAGGCTTCGCCTTCTTTACCGCGCCTTCGAAGCTAGCCAAATAGATTTCTCTGAGTGTGCGTTCATCCACAATGGCGTCTACAGACATACGCCGATGCTCTTGATTGTTCGCGGCAAAATGCTTGAGCGATGTGCCTACACCTTGGCTTTGTACGCCATTAATATGGCCAGCTGCCATCTCGGAGGACAGAAACGGATCCTCGGAGAAATATTCGAAATTGCGACCGCATAGCGGCGAGCGCTTAATGTTAGCCCCAGGTCCCAACAAAATTGCGACATCTTCAGCCTGACACTCTTCCCCAATCGCGGCGCCAACCTGATGAATCAGCTCCGTGTCCCAAGAGCAGGCCATTCCGGCCCCTGCCGGGAAACACGTCGAAGGCACGCTGTCGAAAATACCCAAATGATCGCTGCCGGCTCTCTGCTTACGCAGCCCATGCGGACCATCTGTCATCATGATGGATGGAATACCAAGACGCTCGACGGCTTTGGTCCGCCAGAAGTCTAACCCGGAGCACATGCCTGCTTTTTCCTCTAAAGTCATTTGGTCAATAAGCTGTTGTATGTGTGTTTTCATGTATGTTTCTCTCCTTTTCGTCTAGGAAAATTAGCGCTTGTTTGCGTCGTTCCTGTAAATCCTCCAACATGATTGGTTGAATCTTGTCAAGACGATAAAACAACAGCAAAATAATCATGATGACTTGACCGATAATTGGCGCCCATAAGTAATTAAACGAGATCGCCGCCAAAGCGGAGTCCGGTTGTGACGTGCTGTTACCCACATAACCGCCCATCGACAATATCCAGCCACCGAGTGCTCCACCAAGCCCCATTCCGACTTTGACCCCAAAGCTTGAAGCTGAATATAGCAGACCTTGTGCCCGCACGCCGGATTTCCATTCACCATAATCGACCGTATCCGCCATCATTGCAAAAAGAAGACCTGCACCTGCGCCCATGCCAAGCCCACTAATAAGTAGTCCAGTCAAAAGCAAAGGCACAGAAAGCGCATTCCCACCGATAATTGCGATAATATAACCAAGGATGGAAACAAAGGATCCAATAATAATCGTGTTTCTTTTCCCAATTCTTTTCACTGCCATTGGAGCGAACACCATCGTAACAATCATCAGAAGCTGTATCGAATTCACAATCGGAATGAGTTCCGGCTTTTTCAGATAGTATGTCATATAATAGATGCTCGTCTGACCTTGAATAGACGTTGTGATCCATAGAAACAAGCCAAGCAGCAGCATGATCAGCCAAGGTATATTTCCTTTAAGAGCCTTGACCCCTTCACGCATAGGGAGCGGCTTCTCATCAATCGCTTTGACGCGTTCTTTGGTGTTAGCAAACATGTTCAAGAAGAGGAGTATGGCGATGACCGAGAATAAAACCATAGTCACAATAAATCCCTTTGATTGGTTTCCTCCTCCAAACGCATTCACAAGCGGCATTGTTCCTGCGCTCACTGTGATAACTCCAAATATAGCGAAAACCATCCGAACCGTGTTGACCACCGTACGTTCATTGGAATCACTCGTCAAACTCGGCAGGATCGCCGACAGAGGCAAATTAATGCCAGAGTACATAATTCCAAGCATGGTGTATGTGATGTATGCGTATACAAGTTTGCCCGTATCGCCAACATCCGGCGTTAAAAACATGAGTACGGCTGTAAGCCCAAATGGAACGGCGAGCCAAAGGAAATACGGTCTGCATTTACCCCACCTCGTTTGAGTACGATCAATCATGACGCCAATGAACGGCTCCACAATCGCGTCAATGACACGCGCAACTAGAAATAATGTCGCTACCGCCCCAGGGTTCAGTCCAAAGACATCCGTGTAGAAATACATCAGATAAAGCGTTGTCATTTGAAAAATCAGATTGGATGCTGTATCGCCCAGACCGTAGCTAATACGCTCTCTCCATGGCACTTGATTTTGATTCATGCTAGCATCTCCCCGATACCTTTTGTTGGCGCTTTCTTAGTTTCATTTTAATGTAAGGTTCGTTTAAAACCGTCCGTATTTTAACGATAATAGGGGGCATTTTTATCTTTTCGTACAACCGTGGCATGTGATTGAACATCCGGATATAGGTCTACCTTAAACAGCTTGCACAACAGCAGCATACAGGTGATCGTGATAAAAGCCCCAGTCAGTACATCCGTTGCAAAATGATCTCCCATAATAATACGGCTCGTTGATGTACATAGTCCCCATGCCACTGCGATGACAAGCATAATGTTGCGCCATTTGCTTACGAAAGGCATAAACAGCATCCATATCATCATCGTCCAGCCATTAGCGGAGTGACCCGAAGGGAACGATTTGTGCGCCTCAACCGTGACCCCGTTCTCCTGAATGCCTTGCGGAAGGAACCACCTTGTAAACTGAGAATAGTYTCCCTCCATATTGCGGAAGCGTAATCTACCCCAGAAAATCTTAAGGACATTCACCACTATAATCTCCGCAAATACGATGGCGATACCTGCCCAAGCTGCTCTGTTATACATTCGTAACATTTCAACAGGAACTCGCCTCAGCAGCCACTGTGTAATTACCGCGATCAGAACAGCTACAGCTAAACTGATGAGCATGATGCTCCCCCCGGCCAGCTCATATCCACGGTTGAGAGCAATAAATATGATGCTAAATCCACTTAATAGGATGAAAAAACCAGCTGCCAGGCGAACCAAAATCTTCTTAATCACTCGTTCATCTCTGACCGTGCTGAAAAGAATACTACCCGCTGCAAATAACACAATGAATGCTGGATGCTCCCCGTATACTTCAAAAAACCAACCAAACCGTGAATGCTCCTCGTTGTAAAGCGCTTTGGATACGTTCAAATCAGTAAATGTAAATAACACCATCAAAGCGGCCCATATCATAATAAATCCCCATACAAATCGCTTTGTCCCTCTGGTCGCCATCTTGGTTGCTCCTTTCAATAAAAAACGGAAAGCTGGGACGCAGCCCTGCTAACTCATTTATGAAAAAATGCGTTTAATGTCTTTGGAGATTTCATGGACGCAATCTTCCGCCTGCGGATATAATCCTGTCTTATCCAGAAACGCATGATCCATGCCGTTATACTGAATCAGCTTCGTTGCGACGCCTGAGCGAGTAAGTTTACGAGCGTACGCTTCACACTCTAGCCTTAAGTAGTCATATTCTGCCGTCACAATTAGTGTTTCCGGCATGCCGCTTAAATCTGCTGCTAATAATGGAGCGAAATAAGGATCCGATGACTCCGCGTTATTTTGCAAGTACAGATTAACAATTAAATTGCTCATTCCACCTATTCCTTCAACCCCAGCCATAATGAGCTCCCGGTGATTGCGAATATCATATTCGTCCAGACGCCATTTGAAATCCTCCGTTTCGACTGCCCCCATGTTAACGGTCGGATAAATGAGTGCCTGATACTTAATCATGTTCGTACCTTGGTCACGATCCATCAACGAGCACACCGCAGCCAAGTTACCGCCGGCACTGTCGCCAGCCACCGCGATTTGCTGAGGGTCCGCGCCGATTTCGTCGGCGTGCTCGTAAACCCATTGAACCGCTGCGAAGCAATCGTTAAGTCCGGCAGGAAATGCATGCTCTGGCGCTAGTCGGTAATCTACCGAGACGACGACAGCTCCAGCTTTTTCAGCTAACGCTTTGCAAGGATTTTCGACGACATCTACGGTTCCACCAATAAAGCCGCCGCCATGAAAGAACACGACTACAGGTAATCGACCTTCTACCGAAGGGCTATAAATACGAATGGGGATCGAACTACTTGCCCCATTAATTACTTTGTAAACGGTATCAATTTGTGTTACGGTAATGTCTTCATTCTTCCATCCGAACATAGCTCTAATCGTTTTCACAAAAGTAGGTGTATCTGAAGGGTCAAAACTCGGCCTTTCCGCAGACGCCATAGCGGCAGCCTGCTGCATCTGAACATCATATACCCGAGAGTCTAATTGCCCCAAAGCATCCGAGTCAGGAATTGGTTTGACTGCATAATCGTAATTGTCCCGCTTGGAGACTACCGTATTTTCTTCGAGTAATGAAACCAATTTTCCATATTGTTCTTTGTTGTCCATGTTGAACATCTCCCTCTTCTTGTTTAGTGACTCTTGATTGGATTCATGCGTTTATATATGTATAATAATAGGCAGTTGCCGACTTCAACAATGTGATTGTTCCTGTATGCGGAACTTGTAAAATATTAATCGAAGAAGGAGAATTAATTCGTGCCGAATACAAATCCACAACTTCTTTCTTCTGTTAAAAATGCCTTAAGTCTTTTAAAATTGTTTACCGTAAACACACCTGAAAAAAAACTGACCGAGTTAGCCAAAGAGTTAGGGCTGGGCAAAAGCACAACAAGTCGATTGTTGTCAACTCTGCTGAGTGAGGGGTTTGTCTATCAAGATCCTGTTACGCATACATACAGACTCGGGCAGCGAATCGTATCCCTGTACCAAGTTATGGCGACCACCTATTTGGATTTAGCAGAAACGGCTATTCCTATCATCGAGCGTCTTGCTCGTGAAACTTCCGAAGCTCTCCGAGTAGCTGTATTAGAAGAAAACGAGGTCGTGTACATTTTTCAAGTAGAAGGTCAACGAAAAGAAGATATACCAGCTTACGTAGGGGGAAGAAATCCTGTCCATTGCACAAGTTCCGGCAAAATGCTTTTGGCCTTTCAAGATGAACTCCTACTCAATAAAATGTTGAACCGACCTCTTAAGGCTTATACACCTAAAACCATTACGGACCCCTTGCAGTTAAAAGAGCAGCTTCAACATATTCGGAAACAAGATTATTGCGTCTCTTTCGGAGAATTCATCGAGAATATGGTTTCCATCTCATCTCCCATTCGGGACTCGACAGGTCATGTCATATCTGCACTTACTTTAATTGCTTCAGCGCATCGGTTGGACGAAAACAGTATCATTTCCTACACGAATAAAGTCGTGAAGACGGCGAAAGAAATATCGCGTCAGTTCGGTTTTCTAAGGTAATAGGGTTTATACTCGACAATCTTACCTACTCCGAAAACAATTCATTTAGCCTCTTAAGCCTAATTTTATTATAAAAAGTATTCTTATCGATCAGAGGTCACCATTATTTACTAATGGCGTTGCCTGTCCTAGCATACTTAGCCGTCCGCTCATCTTGAATGCGTCCGCTCCAGTTCAATCCAAAGGCAAAATCATAAGAATTACCTGTGGCATCCACATAAACCTCCATGTCATGGGCAACGTCCTCCAACTGCTCTTCTACAGTTTTCATGTGAGCGGGCAGCTGCATAGGAAGCAACGCTGAAGGCTCTACGGCTCCGGTTAAAATATCAAGAATCGCCTGATCCTGTGCACCGAAATTGGCGATAATCGCACTCGCTTCACTTTCAAATTCAGCCATAACGGTTGGATTAGAGAGCAATAAAGAAACAATAACCGGCTTTCCTTTCATTGCTGCTTTGGCTTGAAGCACCATATCCAGATCGGTGGCGTTTAAGACCGAAACCGTTTTATCCTTATAACTGCGATTCAGCACATCTCGCGAATCGCCTGCGATGCTGGTTTCTCTGGCATACTTCGCCGTATAAGCGCCATATTGTAAGCTGATCGGCACATATCCGTTGCCGCCTGCTTCCGCATCAGCTTTGCTGTATCCGGTCGTCGAGTACGGACTTTCGATGAAAACCAACGCGTAGTCAGCTTCATCCGGCTGATCTRTGACTTCAAAATATTGACTAACGATTTCTAACTTAACTGGATATCCTAGGCTTTCAGGAGTCGGAATACCAAACCAATTCACGCCAGCTGAGCGATATCGTTTCGGAATATACACCTTTTTATGTTTCTGTAAGGGAAGCACTTGCTTGTCGTTCTTGAGCATCACAATCGATTTCAGCTGCGCCGCATATCCTGCAGCAACAAATTCCGGGCTGCCTACCTTGGCAATCGTCTCCTCCAGCTGCAAATACGGATTCTCGAAAAGTCCCAATCGGAACATATTAATCAGCAGTCGAACGGCAGATTGCTCGAACCGCACACGCATAAAGGCTTCGCCGTGCTCTTCACACCCCATTTCATAAGCTTCCAGAATGGGCCCAGCTTGATTATTGCCTCCAAACTGGTCGACACCTGCCATCAGCAGCTTATAATGACGCTGTGCGACGGTAAAGTCCTCCTCTACGCCCCAACTACGTCCGCCGGGAAATAATTTGGTGATATCTTTTGCCTCATCGTCTGTTATCCCCCAATCCGTACAAACGACCCCATCATAGCCATATTGCGTACGCAGCAAATCTTGAATAAGATAAGCATTGTACGAATTTCCGACGTTCTCACCATTTTTCTTATCTTGGCCATAGGATATCGTGTAATAAGGCATGACAGCCGATGCTTTCCCCGTCGGTCCGTCTAATTGGAATGCCCCCTCTGTAAAAGGAATCAAGTGCTCATCGAAATTGTTACCAGGATACACGGCAAATTTGCCATATCCGAAATGAGCATCGCGTCCCCCTTCGCCAGAACCTCCACCCGGCCAATGTTTCACCATGGCATTCACGCTGTCATAGCCCCAGCCTCCAGCAATTTCATTCTCTCCTGATGATGTCTGAAAGCCATCTACATAAGCTCTAGCCATTTCGGCGGCCAGTCGCGAATCCTCGCCGAAGGTCATGCCAAACCGGTTCCATCGTGGATCCGTGGCGATATCGATTTGCGGTGACAACGCAGTTGAAATCCCCAGCGCCCGATATTCACTCGATGCGACTTCCCCGAATTTCTTGGTCATGGCTGGATCAAACGTCGCAGCTAGACCCAATGTTTCCGGCCACATCGATATTGATCCACCTGCACCCGCGTTGAACTCTTTGGAAGAATCTGCACTGTGACGCGGATCCGTGCTCGTATTCACAGGGATACCTAGCCCCGTACTTTCCGCGAATGCTTGTAGCTTATTGTTCCATTTGGCAGCCGTCTCCGGGTTTTCCATCATCGTTACCAATACATGCCGTACGTGGTCACTCGACAAAAATGCGATCTGCTGATCCGTAAGGTCAAAGGGGTGAGCTCCGCTTTCGTTAAATGGCTTACCGCCATAGGTCGCGGGAAACCAGCCCAAGCTCGCTGGAACAGCTTGGTGGCTGCTGTACAGCATGAGGCCAGCGATTTGCTCAATAGACAATTTGGAGGCAAGATCTTGCGCTCTCTCCTCCGGAGAAAGACGCCAATCCTCGTATTTATCCAGCTGTCCGTTTTGATTCAAATCCTTAAATACTAAACCATCTACTTCAATGATGCGTACTCCCGATGTGGTTGAATAACCAAGAGTGGGACCCTTAGGGTTTTTCACAAATTGAATGGCAGCTTGATTTCGTTCGTTAGGCATAGGCTTTTCTCCTTACTAATTCTCAATTTTCAAGCTATTATTTACCCGCTGATTTCGCCCAAGCGTCTAGTTGCTTCTGTTTCTCGGCAATAATTTTGTCTAATCCGGCTGATTTCAGCTTGGCATTGAATTCTTGAAGCATAGCGGTATCTATTGTCCCCGTTTCTAACCCAATGCGATATTGGTTCAGTGCGTTTGTAGCCGCAGCAACTTCCGTTTTGACCGGATCGACGTTAAACGTAAAGCCAAGCGCCTTAGAACGAATCGAGGATTTGTTAAACTGCTGCATAAGTTCCCAAATCTGAGGGTTTTCTCCTTCCCAAATGTAGGAAAGAAAATTGTTGCCGACTTCCCATTGATTGAGCATGTAACCCGATTCCTTCATACCTGCAGGCTTGGCAATGAGATTATCGGACTTCTTCACATAATGTTTGCCTTCAATCCCGTTGTCGATCAAGTTCACGATGTCTTTATCCGTGTACATCAAATTCATGAAATCCATCGCTCTCTCTGGGTTATCGCTATTTTTCGTGATAGACATCATAAAGGAAGTAATATTCGTTGTACCTGTGATTGGTTTGGTGAGTCGGACCCCCACAAGCTCCGTTCCTGAATTGCGTGATTCTTGTATTTCAAAGCCGGGTTTTAAGTTGGCCATATACCCGAACGCTCTGCCCGCTTTAACCAAGCTTGGACCGGTTTCTTGCGAAGTTGCAATATCCTTCATGATATAGCCTGACTGATACCATTTCCTTACGAGTGCAAGGCTATCTGCATATTCTTTCGTCTCAAACAAATTAACAACCTTCAAGCTGCTGCCCGTATCGTTCAGACCGCCAAGCCAATCACCCAATGGATCGAAGGCTGCTCCCAGCAAGACTTGATTGATGGTTTGGCCGGTCTGCCCTTGCGTTTGTTGAACGACCGGTGCCATGCCTGGCTCGTTGTCTTTAATAATTTTAAATACCGGCTCCAAATCACTGAATGTTTTTACTTTGCTTAGATCGATATGGTACTTGTCCACGAGATCCTTACGCATTACCATGCCGTAATCTGCTGCCATATCCCTAGTACTTGGGACCCCATAGATTTTATTATCGATCTTCGTTCCGTTTAGAATTTCCGGTTCGAATACCTTTTTGATACCCTGACCGCGTTTCTCAAGCAAATCATCCAGAGGGAGCAGCTGCCCTTTAGCGACTTGGCTGCCATAATTGAACAAAGAGGAACTGACCATTAGGTCMATCTTCTCATTGCCGGCGAGCATCAGGTTGGTTTGCTGGGTCCAAGCAGAGATGCTGATCGGAATGAGTTTAACCGTTGCATTGATTTTTTGTTTCGTAATTTTACTAATTTCCTCTTGAACAGCTGTCACATCAGTCATATTCTGAAAGTTAATGAACGCCAGCGCAATTTCATAAGGCTTGGAATTATCCTTATTCTTGCTATCTTGGGTGCTCTCAGCTTTGAGATCCGATGAGGTGCCGCAAGCAGCCAGCAAGGTAGCTGCAGCTACGGTTATTGCCATTGTACCTGCAATTATTTTCCATTTATTTCCCATTTTAATTCCCCCTGTGTATCTGTATATGTGTGTGTCGAGTGTCTAATTCGGATGATTTCTTACCCTTTGACAGCACCAATCGTAAGACCTTTGACAAAATACCTTTGAAAAAACGGGTATGCACAGATGATGGGGACGATTCCGATCACTGCCATCGCCATGCGCACGGTAGCCAGTGGAATTTTGGCGGTAGCCGTGGACTGATTGCTTCCTAAGCTGGTCTGCTGCAGGAATTGAATGTCCGTGAGCATTCGGTTCAGCATATTTTGCAAGCTAAACAGCTTGCTGTCAGTTACGAAGATAAGACCATTAAACCAATCGTTCCAATACGAAATCATCAGCATTAAGCCAATTGTAGCCATGATGGGTAAGGACAGTGGCAGAATAATACGGTAAAAGATTTTAAACTCCGTTGCCCCGTCCATATAAGCAGACTCGATTATAGGCGTTGGGATCGACGTGCTGAAAAAAGTTCGCATCAGCATAATGTAGAAGCCATTCGTCAGCAATCCTGGAAGAATAAGGGCCCAGATTGTATTTTTAATATGAAATACTTCTGTGTAGATCAGATAGGTGGATACGAGTCCTCCATTGAACAACATCGTAAAAAACACGAGGAATGACATGATTTTTCGTAGCGGCATATCCTCCCGTGATAACGGATAAGCAAGCAGGGACGAAATAAGCAGTCCACCGAACGTTCCAATGACTGTAATAAAGATCGTGATACCATATGCTCTTATCATTGAGCTGGAATCATTCAGAAGAAACGTATAAGCATCCAGGCTGAACTTGCTTGGCCAGAGTGAATACCCATGCTGAACAATCGCTTTCTCATCTGATATAGAGGCCATTACGAKCAGAACAAACGGGAACAAGCTAGCGCAAGTAAGCAGTAGAAAAAAGAGATTCACCGCATATTGATTCATTTGATTTGATTTCATAGTTCCGGCTCCCCTCTGTTAGAATAATGCTCGTTCTCGGTTTCGACGGCCAACGAGATAGTTCGAAATGATCACCAATACAAATCCAACCACGGACTGATACAAACCTGCAGCCGAGGACATACCGATATCCCCCAGATTCATTAACCCACGGTATACGTAAGTATCAATAACATCCGTGGTCGATTGAAGCGGCCCTGAATTGAGCGGAACTTGATAAAAAAGACCGAAATCGGAGTAAAAGATGCGTCCAATGCCAAGCAGCGCCATAATCGTAATGGTCGGCATCAGGAGCGGTACCGTAATTGTGCGAATCTGCATCCATTTGCCAGCTCCGTCGATAGTAGCTGCCTCATAATATTCATGATCGATACCGACAATGGCCGCTAAGAAAATAATGCACAAGTACCCAACGCCCTTCCATATGTTCACAATCGTTAAAATATAAGGCCAATATTTGGCTTCGCCGTACCAAGAAATCGGTTCAATCCCCAAAATCGGTAACACATGATGGTTCATGAAACCATTGTCCACATTCAGCATGGAAAGGACCAAATAGGCCACGATTACCATTGAGATTAAATAAGGCAGCAAAACGACACTTTGATAAAAACGCGATAAGAACTTGTTTTTAATTTCATTAAGCAGGATTGCTACCGCTATAGCCAGAGCGAGATTGAGGATAATGAACAATCCGTTATAGAGAATTGTATTTCTCGTTATCGTGAACGCATCGGATGTTTTGAACAAGTACTCAAAGTTTTTGAGACCAATCCAATCGCTGCCCAATATCCCTTTCCGGTAGTTAATATTTTTGAATGCGATAATAATCCCGAACATTGGCAAGTAATTGTTGATGAACAAATAGATGAATCCCGGCAGCACCATAAGAAACAATGCGCGATATCGTTTAAGCGATTTCCATGTACTTCTCCATGTGTTTGGTTTCACGTTAGCTCCCTCTCTTTCTAGTTGGTATGCTCCCATTGTAGTGGAATTGCAGACCAAGCACCCACCAATGAAACGACCTCATCTTTCGTTTTTCCGACCTCTTATCTATTTCTGTTTTTGCTGTTTCCGATAATCAGCAGGAGCGACGCCAAACGCTTTCTTAAAAACGGTAGAGAAATAAGAAAGGTTTGAATACCCCGAAGTCAAAGCGATATCACTCACCGATTGTTTATTCCTTAGGAGTAAATTTTTTGCCAGCGCTAAACGCTGCTGTTGTAAATAATCTGAAAGCGAACCGCCAGTTTCTTTCTTGAAAACCCGCGTTAAATAATCCGGATTGAGGTACACCGCATTGGCAATATCCTCCCGGCTCAAAGTCTGTTGCCCGATATGTTCACTAATATATTTCTTGGCCTTCTCCACGATCGAGAGGTTCTCTTGCATCGGCTGAATATGATTCATAGCCACTTCAATCACATATGGCACCCACTCCTGCGTAGCTGTCAAAGAGCGAAGCGCTTTCTCCGGCTTTTCCGTCCACAAGCTACTGGCAAACACCATATGTGCCTGAAGTCCTTTGAGCTGCAGCACATAAAATACCATTTGCATAAAATTTTGATAAAAGGCATGAAGCCAGCTGGCATCAATTCCGTTGCGCTCATCTCTCAAGGAATCTAGAAATTTCTTAACTTCCATCTGTAGCTTTTCCCTCGCCCCTTGCTCCATCAGCTCTGCCCAATCGGCTAAATGCGAGAAGTGAGGTTGAGTTGCTGGCCTCCTTGTTACAAGGAGGGGCAAAGTCTGATTTACAAGTGTCACATTATTCTCATCCAATTTCTCCAATTGCTGCACCATGGCGAGCATGTCATGAATAGCCGATTCTGCACCGAGATAACAGCATAAATCACAGTAGAAATACTTATTGCAAGATTGAATAAACAAGCTACATTCCGATGCGATGTCTTCTGACGATACTTCATCATCCATAGGCATGACAGCAAGCAGCTTCCCTCGCTGAAGGGGAATCACCATCGCATTCGGAATATGTCGTAGGATCTGCTCTTCTGCCACATTCTTAAGCGCATACTCCATGATGCGTTGCTCTCGCTCAGAAAGTACCTTGTGCCACTGCTGAACGTGGATGTATATGGGCATAAAACGTTGGTTATCAGTGAATGTAATTCCTTGCTTTGCCAAATGCTCACGAATCGCCTCTGGCTTAGAGGGGATCGACTGTGYGAGCAAATCCTGCCAGAATCGTTCCAGCAATAGAGGCTGATGCGTTTCCCATAGGTGATGATAATGCTTGTACGTAGCTTCAAAGATTTTCAGTTGTGCTGCTTTTTCCATTTTGCTCAGTGCTCTGCTTACCACATCTTCAAGCTCACTATAATCAACCGGCTTCAGCAAATAGTCAAAGCTATCTAATTGAATCGCTTGTTTCGCATACGAGAAATCTGCATGGCAGGTCAGAAACACCGTTTCCGTTTCGGGATAATAATGTCTGACCCATTCCAGAAGCTCCAAACCAGTGCCTTGCGGCATTTCTATATCACAAAGGAGAATATGAACATCATTACTCTCGAAAATTTCTTTGGCCTGCCGAATATTAAAAGCCTTATAGACCTCAGAAATATGTAGCTTTTCCCAATCTATTCCTACTTGAAGGCCCTTTATGGCGTGAGCTTCATCGTCCACAATGAGTGCATGATACATAAATTATTGCTCCTTTTTCTCTGAAGTGATCGGAATCTCGATTTCCACTATGGCTCCATTGGGAAACCTATTGGAAAAATAAATATGTGCCTTAGACGCATATAAGAGGCGCAGCCTTTGCTTGACGTTCCACAAGCCAACTTGTTCTCCTTGTGTATTTATAAGCTCTTCACCTGACTGCAGATCCTTCAAGATTAGAGGGGCGAAACCCGGTCCATTATCCCGGATAATGATTTTTAGAACATCAGTTGATTCCATTACTTTCTTCTCAACAACAATCTGAACCTCGATAGGTTCATCTAACGTAACGGCATGCTTGATACAATTCTCCACCAACGTCTGAATAACTAATGGCGGAATTTCATTTGCTAGCAGCTCGTCAATGACCTCAATTCTATAAGATAAACTCTCTGGAAAACGCAGCTGCTGAATTCGCAGATAGTTTTCGGTATGTTTCAATTCTTCCTTGATCGTAACTAATCCCGAGTAGCTTCGAAACATAAAGCGAAAATAAGCTACCAGACACTTACTCATTTCTTGAATGAGCGCATAATCTTTTACGGTAGCCAGATTGTAGATAATATTAAGTGAATTCAGAAAAAAATGCGGATTAATCTGCAGTTGTAAATGCTTAAGCTCTTCCCGCTGTGCGTTCAGCTTTTCTTCATACACATGAATTTTCAAGTCACGGATTTCAGATATCATCGCATTATACATTTCGTGCATCATCTCAAACTCGGTTGAAGCTGGAACCTGCTGCAAACGTGATTCCCAATGTCCGTCTCGCAGCTTTCTCATGGCTGCGATCATTCGATTAATTGGCAACAGAAACACTTTCCTCATCACTAACAAAAATATGATCAAGAAGCCGCACGCGGCAATCGATATTATAGATGCAATTCGCTGCACAAATGGGAGTTTTTCCAGGATGGTATCATCAGGAATTAAGGCTACTAAATTATAGTCCKCCACAGAGGAAGGCTGGCTCATCACCAGATATTGATTGTGTTCTCCAGATAAATAATACGGCTTATCTGAGACTTTTATTAATTGAATATTCTTCTCTTGAATGAATCCCGCATGATTCATGGGCTCTAAACGATTTGTCGCCAAGAGCGCAACTCCGGACTTACCAAAGTCAATCATACTGAAGGGTACCATTATCTTTTCGGCATTGACCCACGCTCCGACATACACATTTCCTGTCTTGATCAAGTGAAATAAGGAGTAGGTTTGACCATCACGCCAGTAATACCATCGCGTATTGTCATACTTGGACGTATCGCCTTGAAGCATCTGGAGAAGCGCCTTTTTGACACCGTCCCTCTCCTGATAGCTGGATCCAAAATTTTGATTCCAGATCAAATCTTGGTTCACTTCAGAATAGATAAAAAATAAATCTATCGATTTATAGTAGCTGATTTCATTTGAAATCGAATTGAAGAGCCTCAGTTTCGCTTTATTGTAGTCATTCTCGCTATTTTGTGACGTCACCTCAAGATCCAGTAGATCTGTGTTGAGCTGTGATAAACTGTACAAATAATTATCAACCTGCTTTAGATTTTGATCAATTTGCCCGACGTAGAGACTAAGCAAATTCCTATTGGATCCCGCGACCTCGTTACGTACAACTTGTGTGGAATAAAAATTAATGACAACAAGCACAACGACTAGAGGCACAATGATGAAAATAATACCTAACAGTTTGAAACGCAGCGAATTGAAAAAAGGTTTATAATTCCGCATTGGGCAGGTCTCCAAGTTAAAACAAACGTACTCCAACCAAATCTGAGTACGTTTGTTCATTTATTAAATTTATTTATTCATTTTCTGACCTTTTTCTGCGTAACTTTGATCACCAACTTTTAACACCTTGAATTTACCGTTTTTCCACTCTACCGTCGTCACACTCGAGTTAGGTAATCCGCCTTTACTAATGTCGAAACTTTTCGGATCAAGCGCAAGGATGTATTTCAATATCGTAATGCCATGAGAGACAATAAGCACATTACCGCTCGCTGATTTGTTTTCTTCTATGATGCGGTTTATGGCTGCACTGGCTCGCTCTACCAGTTCCGCCTGGGATTCCCCACCAGCCAAGCTTTTCACCAAATCAAAGTTCGTATTTAAATCCGGGTGTAATTTCAGGATGTCTTTGGTATACTCACCCTCCCAATTCCCGAAATTCATTTCCTTAAGACGTTTATCCTCTTTATAGGGCACGTACCTGTCTTTTAAAATTAAGTCGGCCGTGTCGGATGCCCGTTCACTCGTAGAACTGTAGGCCGCGATAAACGGAACATCCCTCAATCCCTTTCCTAAGTTCTCAGCTACCTTGATTCCCTCTTCCGTCAATGAAGAATCCGAGTATCCTTGCATACGTCCTTGCTTGTTGAATAGTGTTTCTCCATGGCGTACCAAATAGAGGGTAAGCTTCTGTTCACCTTTTTCCGCGTAGCTCTGATCACCGACTTTCTGAACGGTAAATTTACCATCTTTCCATTGCACGGTCGTCACACTAGAGTTTGGCAGGCCGCCTTTACTCATATCCCAGCTTGTTGGGTTTAGACCGAGAATATAGGTCAATATGGTTAATCCGTGAGAGACAACTAGCACATTACCGCCGTTTGATTTATTTTCCTCTACAATTTGGTTAACAGCTTCTTTGGTTCGTGCAAGCAGCTCCGCTTGGGTTTCTCCACCAACACTTTTAAATATATTCTGATTTGTATACATATCAGGATGTTGTTTCAAGAGGTCACTTGTATATTCGCCTTCCCAATTACCGAAATACATCTCCTTCAGACGTTTGTCTGTTTTCAGAGGTATGTTTCTGCCTTTCAAGATCAAATCGGCTGTATCCAGTGCCCGTTCACTCGTGCTGCTGTAGGCTGCTGTAAACGGAATATCCTTCATACCTCTTCCCAAATTCTCGGCTACCTCAATTCCTTCCTCGGTTAGTGGTGAATCCGAGTAACCTTGCATACGCTTTTGTTTGTTAAATAACGTTTCGCCGTGACGCACGAAATAGAGGGTGAGCGTCTTGTCTTCTTGTTTCTTGTTGTCGACGTTTTGGCCAGAGGCCGTCGCACTAGTCGTAATTACAAAAATAGCAACCATCATAATCGATAGTAAGCGTAATAGTTGATTCTTCATTTTTGTGCTCCTTTCGCCCAAACATCCAGTTGTTTTTGTTTTTCCGCAATGATCTTATCCAAGCCTGATGCTTTAAGCTTGCTATTGAATTCCTGCAAGCTCAACTTCGGATCCAACGTACCTGTTTCCAAACCTACTCGGTATTGATTTAATACGTTCATAGCAGCGGCGATTTCCGTTTTCACAGGCTCGACGTCAAATGTGAAGCCTAACGCTTTCGATTTAAAAGCAGACTTATTAAACTTCTGCATGTTATCCCAAATTTGCGGATCCTCGCCTTCCCACACATAAGCCAGGAAGTTGTTACCGATTTCCCACTCATTTAGATAATAGCCAGTTTCCGTTTTTCCATCTGGCTTGGCGATTATCGTATCGGATTTCTTTACATAATGTTTTCCTTCTATGCCATTATCGATCAGATTCACGAGATTTTTATCCGTATACAAGAGATTCATGAACTGCATCGCTCTTTCCGGATTACCGCTATTTTTCGAAATGGACATCATGAAAGAAGTGATACCGCTCGTTGAGGTAACCGGCTTGGTTAATCTAACTCCAATCATTTCTTTACCTGTAGCTCTGGATTCCTGCACTTCAAATCCCGGCTTCATGTTGGCCACATAAGCGAAAGCTTTATCGGACTTCACCAAATTTTGTCCAGTTTCCTGTAAAGTCGCAATATCTTTCATAATATAGCCAGCTTGGTACCATGATCTGACCATCGTCAACGCATCTGTGTATTCTTTGGATTCAAACATATTTTTCACATTGAGATCACTTCCCGCATCTGCAAGTACACCCAGCGAGTCACCCAGGGAATCGAATGATGCACCTAGAATAGCTTGTGCGACAGTTTGCGACTGAGCCTGTTGAACCAAAGGAGCCATGCCAGGCTCATTCTCTTTAATTTTTTTGAATACCGGTTCCAGATCGTTGAACGATTTGATTTGATTGACATCGATATGATATTTGTCGACGAGATCTTTCCGCATGACGATGCCAAAATCTGCAGCCAAATCCCTCATGCTGGGAACCCCGTACATTTTCCCTCCAATTTTTGTACCGTTCAGATAGTCTGGGTCTACTGCGCTTTTAATTCCTTGTCCATACTTGGCAATCAAATCATCAAGAGGAAGCAGCTGCCCTTTGGCAACCTGACTGTTGTAATTAAAAAACGTAGAAGAAACGACGAGATCCAGTTTCTCATTGCCTGCCAGTATCAGATTGATTTGCTGGGTCCAAGCCGAGAGGTTAATTGGCGTTAATTTGACGGTAGCATTCAGTTTTTCCTTCGTAATTTTATTAATTTCGTCTTGAACAGCGCCAACATCGGGTAAGTTTTGAAAAGTAAGAAACGCCATCGAAATTTCGTATGGCTTGGAATCCTCTTTTTGCTCGCTGACAGTCCCTTGTTGCACCGAATCTCCACATGCAGTAAGTAAAGTTGATGTTGCCAATACGAGTGTCAGCAAACTAACAGCCACTTTCAATTTCTTGACCATTCGATTCCCCCCTATGATTATGAATCCACCCATGTGAAGCGCTTTCAAAAAATTAATTTCACATCGTACTCACCTCTATTTCATTGTACTTGTTTCAAAATTGAGCCACTCACCAAAAAAACGATCTATACTTTTGATTTTCCGACCTTTTACTGTTTTGGCATATTTCCCGAATTTATCCTGATCATGATTAGATTGATTGGAATTCAACGATTTGTATGGATAAATTCTTTTACCTCATCGATAAAGTCTTCAGCCTGTTTGCAATTTCCGGTATTATCGATAAAGGCATGTCTCGTATTTTTATATAGAGAGAAATGAACGTTATTTCCTGACTCTTCCAGCTTCTTAGCGTAGCTCAAAGAAGAATCCTTTAAGAAATCCAAATCGCCAACAACGATCAAAGCATCCGGCAAATTGGCGTGATTTTCACAGAATATCGGGGAAACGTGCGGAGTTCTTACTGTTCCCTCCGTTTCCTTCAAATACATTTCAATGAGTGTTTCAGCAAATGCACGTTCTGTTTTGTTCTTACCACCAGATTCCATTTCTGATAAATCTGTAGCTGGATAAAGCAAGATTTGCTTCGAAATGCGGAAATCCCCACGATCGCGGGCCATGATTGACAATACCGCGGAGTAATTCCCCCCTGCGCTATCACCAGATACGATCACATTTTCTTTATCAATATTTAGCTCATCTGCGTGCTCTACGCCCCACTTTAGAGCTGCATATGAATCTTCAAGACCTTCAGGATATGGAGCCTCCGGCGCTAAGTGATAATCAACAGAAATCACTACACAATCTGCCCGATCTGCCACGGCGAGACAGTAGTCGTGAACAGCATCTATAGAGCCTGCTACCCAGCCGCCACCATGTATAAAAATCATCAAAGGACGTGTTGCTTCACCCTCAGGTGTATAAATGCGAATGCGAAAATCACTCTTGTAACCCTTAATCTGACGATCTTCAGTACGAACCTTTCTTACACTAATATCCTTACTTTCTCCGCCCATCATTGCTCGGATTTTTTTCACATTTCTTTTCAACCAAAATTTCGTTACAAAGGCCGGTATYTTAATATACCCGCCAAAACTTTCATTTTTAATCGCAACAAATTCATAATCTTTCTCCTATCCCTCCAATTCGCGTATCAACATGTTTGCCTATACTAGTTTCACTAGCATGCTACTCTTACTTTTTGACTAATATCGATGTATGAATAATACAAGGAATGTTCAAAGCGAACAACGCGAATGTTCCTCTATACGGAATAGCTATTCATAAAATAAATTTACTTGTGAGATCACCAACGCCATAGCCAAGCTTCTCGAAAAATTTTATTCAGACAACAGAGTTTCTGGAGCTGGGCACACTTAAAAAAGAGCAGATCACCACGAAGGTGAACTGCTCTTTTCCGAAAACCGACATCCTATTTCTTATTCAATTTATCATAAATAGCCTTACCATCTTTGGTAAACCAATCCTGCGATGCTTTGATAACATCTTGTCTGCCGGAAGCATCCGCCTTTTTAAAATACTCATCCAATGCCGTCAGTGGTAACGCGCCGTTGATGATTTTGGCAACGTACTCATTTCTCAGGTCGATCAATGCTCTACCTTTGGCAAGTTCGACTTCCGTCTGCGGTCTGTACTGGTTAATATTGAAAGCAGTCAGCTGTGCACCCGCTTGGGCAAAACTCTTCATAGCTGGCTCATATCCGCCAAGTAAAGCGTTAGGCAGCCAAATGTCCGGTGTATTCCACATTCTATAATACAGTTTATAAATGATCTGATCATACGCAGGTTTCTTCGGAGTCAGCGCGCCATTGACCATGTCATAGTGAACGCCTTCCTTACCGAAATTCACAAACTTCTGCAGATCTTTATCTTTCAAATAGGTGTTCAGTAAATCCACAGCTTCGTTCACATTTTTCGAACTTTTTGGAATGATATAGAAGTTGGATACAGGAGCAGGCATTGTATAGCCTTTCTGTCCATCTTTACCTTCTACCGTAGGCAAGAAGCTCAACTTCGCATTCGCATCAATTTTACTTAAGCCTGCCTGGTAAGTAGCCGGGTCCCAATAACCCGCATATGCTGCAGCTGCTTTCCCCGCCGATATCTTTTCGGTCACTTGCTGTGTTTTGTTGAATAGGTACTCGTTGTCAATCAAGCCTTCTTTATAGAGCTTATTCAGGTATGTCAGCAAGTCTTTTAGATTCACATCCTGTGCATCAACCAGTTTACCATCCTTAACAATGAAAGGGACAGCGAGGTTATTTATGCCGGAAAATCCAAAAGCTGCGGTAATGACATCCAGCCCATCAAGCGGATTACCATTATTGCCGGCTGCTGCTACGTACGGTATGGTTCCCTTGCCGCTTGGATCTTTATCCTTCATCGTCTTCAAGAACGTATATAGTTCATCAAGATTTTTAGGCGCCTTCAGCCCCAGCTTATCCATCCAGTCCTGTCTAGCTAGAAATCCTGATCCTAGATCTACATTTTCGAATTTCTGAAACGGAGGAACCGGGATGGCATATTTCTTCCCTTCCAGCGATACTGCCGTCCATGCGTTCTCGGTAACTAATTTATCGACCTCGCTGCCGAATTGCTTGATCGCATCGTCTACTGGCAGGAGAGCTCCCTGAGCACTGAAACGTTTGAAAATATTCAAATCATTCGTATAAATCAGATCATACACATCACCAGACGCAAACATCAAATTGTACGTATCCAGTTGATTTGCAGCCGGAATGACATTCCACTCTATATTGCTGTAGCCTGTTTTCTCTTTGATCATGTTCAGGAATTGGTTATCGTTTGCACTTGCTCCTTGCTCGTAGCCTTTGACTCCTGAATTATCGGGAACAGCGATTCTGATTTTGGCGGCCTTATTCAGCTTCGGTCCTTGGGTCGCAGCAGCCTCTTTCGTTGCCTTGGCTTCTGGCGTGGCTTTGTTTGATTCATTACTACAGCCAGCAAGGGACACCGTGGCTGCAAGTGTAACTAATAAAGTTGTCGTTGACCATTTGTTTAATCTCTTCCGCATATTTTTTCCCCCTTCAAATATGTAGCTATTGTTTAACAGCACCTAGCGTTAAGCCTGTGACAAAATACTTTTGTAGAAATGGATAGACGATCAGAATCGGTATTGAAGAAACGAAGATGGCTGCGGCCCTGAATGTCTCGGAAGCGATATTAGCCAATTGCTCGGGATTTTCCAAACCGTTCTTATTGGCTGCTGCCACTACGTTTTGCAAAAATAAAGGTAAAACCTGCACTTCTTTTTTCGTCAAATACATTAATGGGTCCATGTAGTTGTTCCAAATCCCTACCGCGCTGAAAATAGCGATTGTCGCAAGCAACGGCTTGGAGATCGGAAGCATGATGCGAAATAGGATCGTGAGATTACCAGCTCCATCAATTCTCGCAGATTCCTCTAGGCTATAGGGCAGAGACTCGAAGTAATTTCGCACCAGAATCAGATTGAAAGCGCTCACCATCCCCGGAATGACAAGCACCCACAGATGGTTAATTAATCCGGTATTTTTAATGACCATATAGGTAGGGATCATTCCCCCGTTGAACAGCATCGTGAACACATAAAGAATATTGATGGCTTTACGACCTACTAAATCCCTCTTCGCAATGGCATACCCAACACAAGCTGTAAAAAACACTTGAATGGCTGTACCTAGAACGGCTACAAACAAGCTGTTCGTAAACGCAGTGCGAAAATCAATACCGGATAACAACACTTCGTAAGCTTTTAACTGAAAACCCATCGGCCATAAGCTGACCTGACCGCTGACGACGTAAGCTTCTTCACTAACCGATTTCGCTAACAGTGTGATAAACGGTAGGACGCAAATGAGACCTACTGTAATCAACAATGTGTAATTAACAACCGTAAATACCTTTTCCCCGGTCTTCATCCTCTTGTCGAACAAAGCTATTTGCTCCTCTCTGCTGCCGATTTACCATATCCCTCGGTTCGAATACTTGCGGCTAATTTTATTGGCCAGAATCATTAAGGTAAATCCAATTACAGATACAAACAAACCGACCGCGGTTGTATAGCTGTAACTGCCGTTCTGAATCCCTTCGCGGTACACATAGGTGCCGATGACATCCCCAACACCGTATACAAGGGGATTGTACAACAGTAGTACCTGTTCCGTATCGCTGCCCAATAAGGTAGACACCCTTAGAATAATGATGAATACGATCGTACTGGATATGCCTGGAAGCGTAATATGCCACGTTTGTCTGAGTTTACCTGCACCGTCAACGCTGGAAGCGGCGTATAGATCGGGATCAATTGACGTTAATGCGGCCAAGTAAATAATGGCGCTCCAACCGGTTTCTTTCCAAGCCGTCGATGCGACGAGCACACTGCGGAAGTAACTATCGTCGCCAAGAAACGTAATTGGTGAGATGTCGAATGCCTTCAGGATGCCATTGATAATGCCTGTGCTTGGGGACAGGATATCCACAAAAATCCCTGCAATAACGACCCACGATAGAAAATGTGGCAGATAGGTAAGCGTTTGCGTCATGCGTTTAACAACGCCCGTTCTGACTTCATTCAACAGCAGCGCCAAGATAATAGGCAGAGGAAACTGAAAAATAAATTTGAACAGATTGATCAGCATCGTATTGCTTAACACACTAAAAAATTTAGGATCGGTCAACAATGTTCGAAAATGTGCCAGCCCTACCCACTTGCTATCCAGTATGCCGTCGAATACCCGATAGTTCTTAAATGCGATGACGATCCCCAGCATCGGGACATAACTGTAAATCAAAAGCACCAGTAAGGGGATCGAAATAATCAGATATAAATCCAGATTATGTACGACTCTTGCCTTCAGGCGATTTTTTTTCTTGGGGATCACACCTGCTTCTAGAGCGTTTATCGCATGGGAGGGTGTAATCTTTGCCATTTCATCACCTCAGCTCCTTGTTGTATAGCTTTATTTTACGTAAATGTACCCATCAGCCACAACAGGACAGAAGTAAGATATCTCTGACAAAAACACGGATTATACGCTCCCCGAAATCTTTAGCTTCGCAACGGCACGGCAGCCATTTCCTGGTTCGCTGTAAAACTGCAAGCCACATTCCTCACCATAATAGACTTGTATACGCTGATGTACGTTCTTCACCCCGTACCCTCTGCTCTCCGTTTCAAACATTTCCTGAAGCCTCTCTGCCGTTATCCCTACGCCATCATCGATGACCTCCAAAACCATATAGACGTCTTCCCGATAAGCACGGACGACAACGGTTCCAGCTTTCCCTTTTTTAGGCCTGATCCCATGAATAACTGCATTTTCAACGAGTGGCTGCAAAATCATTTTGATCATAATCTTCTCTTCAAGACCCTCTTCGACGTCCGTCTTAAACTGGATGGCTCCCCGATAGCGATAATTGATGATCTGCATGTACTTGCTGACCTCCATAACCTCTTCGGCCACGGAGATATGCTCCTTGCCTTCGTTCAAACTCAACCTCAAAAACTTGGCAAGTGATTCGGTCAATTCTGCGATTTCTTTCGCATCGATTCGTAAAGCGCTCCATTGAATAATGTCTAACGTGTTATACAAAAAGTGCGGGTTTATTTGCGCATACAACAGTTTCATTTCCGACTCTTGCTTGCTGATTTGTGCCTGATACACCTCTTCAATTAGGGCTTTAATACGCGTGCTCATTTTATTAAAAGAGCGCTGCAGCCGAGCATATTCATCATTTCCTCGAATGTTATCCTCTGTCTCGAAGTTCCCTTTTTCGGCATGCTTGATGAGCTTCACCAACTTTTTCAACCTTTTGGTAATGCTCCCTGAAATGATGAAGGCGGTAATGATAGCAATAATTGAGACTACCCCMGCCAAGGCGAGCATGAAGTTCTGAATCCACCTACTGTTCATGCCAAGATGCTTCTCCGTCATTAGCAGTGCAATTTGCCATTCCAGACCTTTCGTTGTACTGAAGACAGCATAATTGGCCCTCTCCGCAGGTCCGAAACTGATAATCCCCTCTTCCTCTTCCGGCAAAGACTTCAAGTACATGTCACTTACACCACTGCCACCTGCCTTTAATTGCTCGAAGCCAATTCGCTTGTTAGGGGACCTAACGAGTGTTTCCGCTCCATCTGGAAGCCGAATACCATTCAGAATAGACCATATAAATTTGGCATCCAGCTCCACCATCACATAGCCAAGCACATGCTGAAATCGGTTAATATCCTTGATTTCTTTAATAAAGATGACCTCATCCTTCTGAACGATGCTGAGATGTTCCACTTCACTTGCATAGAACCACTTTTCTCTGATTTTCCCTTCCAAAAGTGGCTGTACACCAGCTTCAAGTTGAAGCTGATCTATCCCAAAGAAATTCGGGCTAGCCGAGACGAAGGTTGGGTTCCCTTTCATGAAATAGCTAACCTTGAGCACATTGCTCTTGCCCACGTAATTGCTCACGTTTTTGTTCAGCAGATTAAAAAAATCGATCACTTCCCMCGAAGTCAAAGCGCGTTCTGATACCGTTCTTAGAATGAGCTGAATATCGTAATTGCTTTGCGTCAGATCGGCAATGTTATAGGCGGTTTCAATGCCGAATGAAATGTTTTTCTCCGCCTGCTTCAAGGTTTCCAAATAAGCCTTACCCGTCTGTTCAACCACAGACTTATGAATCGTAATATAGGAGAAATAGACCAATACCATGACTGGAATAATGATCAAAATTAAATAGGAAATAACCAGCTTGGTCCGCAAGTTAATGTTATAGTAAATGCCACTGAGCTTGTTCATCACTGTTCTCATAGCATTTTCTCCCGATAGTCCATAGGGTTGACGCCCACTGTTTTTTTGAATATTTTGGTAAAATAGTGCGTATCCTGATAGCCGACCTGATTGGCTACTTCATATATCTTAATTGAGGCGTCCTTGAGCAGCTCCTGCGCCTTCTTTATACGTACATGCGTGATATAATCGTTAATCGTGTGGCCCGTTTCTTTTTTGAATAACGTCTGAAGATGTCCAGGAGACATGAATACTTCTGCAGCCAGCTGCCCAATGGTCAGATTCTGACAGTAAATTTTATGAATAATACCCTCAACATCTCGGATAATTCTTCGGGACTTGTTGTTGCGCAACTCATTGGAAGCCATCTCCAAATAGACTAGCTTCTCCATGACAAATATCTCGATTTGCTGAGGGCTCTGCATCGTTCTGAATTGGTGCAAGGATTCTTTCACCTCTTGCGCAATCGCAGGCTCAATATGCGTGGATGCGCTTCGAATTGCTTTAATTAGAAGCTCACTGCAGATGGTTGTAAGAAACAGCATGCTTTCCATTTTCAATTGCCTAATCGTAATGAAGAGCTGCTGGACCTCAGCTGTTAGTGCATTTGTTTGCCCTGTGCTGCATAATCCTATGATCTTCTCCACAGACTCCACAATCACCGGCAACCCCGTCGATGAAATACTGCCTGAATAATATTGGCTAACGTCATCCTTTAATCGCTTCTCCGCTCTTTCTTTATCCAACTTAGCGACAACTTTGCCTACAACCTGTATGAATTCCTCCCGATTGAAGGGCTTTAATATGTAATCGATCGCATCCAATTTAATCGAAGCCTTCACATACTGAATGTCTTGATGAGCGCTAATCATGATCACCATGACCGCAGGCTGCTCATGTTTCAACTCCTCTACAAATTGAATGCCATCCATCACAGGCATCACAACATCGGTAATTACGATATCCGGTTTGAGGTCACGGGCAACGAGCATCGCTTCCGCTCCATCTTCTGCTTCACCAATAATCTCGATACCTAGACGATCCCAGTCGATGAGATCTCGCAGGCCTTCCCTTGAAATATAATCGTCGTCGACCAGCATCATTGTATACATGGGCAGGGACCTCCTTGGCAATTTGAGAAGCGTTCTCTTAATTGTATCTTACTCTGATCGATTTACTCAATCACAATGTAGGATAAGATCATGTTAAGAGACTCCTGGTGAAAATACCGCTTACGCATTCATGAATGAAAGCTTAATCAACAAGCGTTTCAGCATAACTACTGCTTCCGCACGTGTCGCTGATTGTGAAGGGTGAATGCCATGTCCATCATCCCCAGTTAGGATGCCGAGTCCTACCATCATGTGAACAGAGTCCTTCGACCAGTCGTTTAGATGATCCATACCTAACAGTTGAACGAAATGGGCAGGTCGATCGTATTTAAATCCCGTTAAGTGCAGTGCACGATCCAGCATGACGGCAATTTCCTCCCGCGTGACGAATGYATCAGGACGAAATATCCCTCCGTCATAGCCTTCAATTAAGCCGAAGGACACCGCAGTTAAGAGAGCGCGCGAATACCAAGCAGATGGGTCAATATCACGGAAGGTCATGCTGTCACCTTTCTCCGGCAAAGCAAGCGCATCCGTTACTAACTTGGCAAATTCAACTCTAGTTATCGCATCATCCAGACGGAATCTTCCCTCCGTATCCCCATTCACGAGCAAACGGCCCGCCATCGTTTCAATATCCTTTTGGGACCAGTGACCGTTCAAGTCCGCAAATGTTCGGCTCCCCGTAATAAGCCCATACGTACTATTGCCCATTCGGTGGATAAGTGCCATATAAGAGCCATCTGGCTGCTTGACGAACAAGGTTGGAACCGGGGCCATCGTGCCATCTGTACGGAATAGAACTGCTGCTGTTCTATCTGGATCCATATGCCCTGCTGGTATCGTTCGAGCAGCAAACGCGCTCTCATAGTCATGCATCTCCGTTACTTGACCGGAGGCATCTAGGATCGAAACGGAGAAGTCGACGGGTACACCAGTTAGCGTAAAGCCTTCTGMCGTAACAAGCTTATCTATCGCGTGCGTCTGTTCTTCCGATACGGTCGCTATCGTTACTGTGACCTTCGCCTTCGCATCAAGTTTCAATTGATCAATTGGCAGCTTATACATGCCGACGGAACTTGAAATAACAAGAGAGCCAGTTCCCGCACTTTTAGATTGGATCGCTTGCAGAACCTCGGAGGGTACATCCACCGTAATAGATGCCGACTCCTGAGCTGGAATCATGACAATGAAAGTTGATTTTTCCTTCGAGGATTCATGGATCTCTTTCAAAGCTTGCGCCATATGCAAGACGACGTGTGTACGATTTCCTGATTCCATTGTGAGGCTAACCACATTTTCAGATAATGTCATGGCTGGGGCGTTGCCCGCAATAATGGCCACTTCTGGAGTCAAAGGTGCTTGCGCTTTCCCGCTCCCATTCGTATTAGGCACGTTTACACCGCCCACATTCCCTACGTCACCTGAACCAGATTCAGCTCGAGCATTAGTCCGAAGTGAAACTCCTGGGGATACAGCCACTTCTTGCAAACTGCGATTTGCAATCCTCAGTGATTGCCAGATGATCTCCGTCTCCCCTGCTTTCAGCACGTCGAAAGTCAGCTCAGCCATTCTCATCGTACCGTTGGTCGGCTGTTCATTGCCTTCTTTTGACCATGCAAGTATGATTTCCCCCTCATCACCAATAGGTTTTATCAGATTACCGTTTGCAGCTGCATCCGCACGGATCAGTTTAACCTTCTGCGGATCGTAGGTAAATATCGTCTCGAATGCGAATAGCTCCGAAACGTTCGCTGTCGCTGTTACCGTGAAGCTGTCCCCTACCTGCGGTGTACTTGTACTTGCTGATAGTGTGTAAGCGGATGATGCCGGCAACCAATTGGCATAAGCTGGGAAAGGGTTTGTAAGAAAACATAGTACCATTACAATAAATACGAAAAACACGCTTTGCTTACGTTTAGGTTTATGTAGGGATAACATATTCATAGCTCCTTTGTACAAAATAAAAGATTCGGGAGATTTGGCGTGATAGAACCAATCTCCCGAAGTTGGATAGCTATTCGATTTTCATAGCAACTGCGGCCATATCGAGATAATCGATCTTCAGATCCTGATTAACATCGTATTGACGAACCGTCGACCATTCTGAGCTTGCCGAAGTTTTGCCATAATGGATTAAAATTGGGTACAGGTCGCTGACGCTAATGCGATTATCACCATTCAAGTCCTCAGGCTTCTGCTTATTCACAGTCAGTTTAAAGGCGTCTACAGCTCCTACAAGTAAGCTCGTTGCCGCGTCGATCTGTGCCTGGGTCGCAGCAGTGTCAGTCTCAACCGCTTTCCCAGCGTTAATCGCCGATTGGAAAAACACGAAACCCTAAATCGGGTTCCGTGTTCTTGTTGTTGCTATTGTTCTTCCGTCTTAGTGGTCATAAATGCGAAAGAGCATCAATTTCGATGAAAACGTCTTTCCTCTTACGGATTGATCAACCCGGCCTGCTGCAGAAGACGTTGCGACATGACAGCAACTTCTGCTCGTGTCAATTGCCCTTTCGGTGCTAGCGTGCTGTCCGTTCGGCCAGCAACTATGCCTCCCTGTAAACAAAGGGCTATGCTTCTTTGCGCCCATTCCGATACCTGATCGGCATCCTGATACTTGGTAAGAAGTGCTGCGTCCGACAAGTTCTCCTTCATGTTTGTTAATTTCATGGCATTAGCCATGATCATCATTGCCTGTTCCCTGTCGATGGTATTCGTCGGCCGGAAAGTGCCATCCTCATACCCCCCAATAAGTTGGTAGGCAGAGGCAGTTTGAATCGCATCATGGTACCACGCAGAAGGAGCAACATCAACGAATAAGCTACTTCCATTTTGCGGCTTTAGTCCTAAAGCCCGAACGATAATAGCAGTAAACTCCGCTCGTGTAATGTTATGATCCGGGTTAAAGTGATTATCGTCTTGCCCTTGAATAACCATTCTGGCTGCCAAATTATTCACTTCTTTTTTCGCCCAGTGATTTTGAACGTCTCCAAACTCGATGCGGTGTGAGACCAAAAAGTAGACGCTATTCGTCAAACTATTTATTTGGGCCCAATATTTCCCGTCTACTTTCACTATCTTGGTAGGTACGTGCCGTAAGGTTCCGTCTTGGTCGATCACGACTGCTGTCGTGATTTGGTCAACATCTGCTTGATCTTCGATAGGCAGCATTCTTTCTACATAATTGCTGAACTGAGAAATCGCTATAGTTTGGCCCTTATAGCTTGCAGTCACTTTGAAGTCAACTGGCGAAGATTTCAGTTCCAGCTCGTTAGTGGAAAGGGTATTCTTTACAAGCTGCACCATATCCTCATTTGGTTTCACAATTTCAATCTGGATTGTAATATCTTGAAACTCCACATTTTCGCCAAACTGACTCTGTAAACTTTCAACTTGAATCTGCTTTGCTGGTAAAGTATACCTAGCTGCATCGGTTTGTAATTCTAGCACAGCATTCTTTTGCTCCATGCTTTTAATCATTTGTCCGGTCAGTTTACCTATGAACCCGTCCGTTGAACCCGAAGTCGACAGAATAATATGACTACCCTCTCCACCTGTGGATAAACGCTGCTCCAGCTTTTGAGCATCCACGGTATAGGTGGTTGTGGATTTGCCTCCTCGTTCATCCTTGACTGTGGAGCCCAACTCACCTATTGGTGAGGAAACAGGAGCTTGTCCCGATGGTGTACTAGATTGATCGCCATCCCCACTATTTGACTGTTCTTCCGTATACGGAACCGCACTTACTTCTTGCGATGCTTCGCTGACTCCACCCGGATTTACAGCTTTAACGGTAAAATAGTACTTCGTACCATTGATCAAATTCACGACATCATACGTATAAACAGAGCCGCTAACGGTTGCAAGTTCGCTTCCATATTCACCTGAATTCGTGCTGAGATAAATCTGATAATTCGTCACATGATCCATCGGGTCCCAGCTGAGACTTACTTGTCTATTGCTAACAACTGGGGCTTTAACGGTTGGTGCTCCAGGCGGGGATATTTGTGGTGTTGCACTAACTTCCTGGGATGCTCCACTTAATCCTCCTAGATTGCTGGCCTTTAGAACAAAGTAGTACGGCGTTCCATTCGTTAAATTCATAACATCATACGTATAAACAGAGCCGTTAACGGTTGCAAGTTCATCTCCGTATAAGCCTGACTGATCACTGACATAAATATGATAATCCGTGGCTGAATCCATTGCATCCCAAGTGAGACGCACTTGGGCATCGCCCGGCAACGCGGACGTTACTTGAGGTGCTCCCGGCGTTGCTATTTGCGGCACCGCTAACAGTTCATTGGAAACGCCGCTCTCTCTCTCACCACGAACTGCCTTAATGACGAAGTAATAGGTATCGCCATTATTCAGCCCTTCAGCCTTGTAATTGTAAACTTCATTGCTAACCGTTGCTAGCGGGGAACCATATGAACCCGCTGTTGCGCTAGCATAGATGCGGTAATTCGTGGCCCTGTCTACGTTGCTCCAGCTCAGATTCACGTAACCATCTCCTGCTAGGGCAGATAGCAATTGAGGTTTGTTCAGTTCAGCTACCGTAACCGTTGCCACTGCCTTGAATTCACCGTTCGCGGTTTTTGCTGTGATGGAAGTGGTTCCCAATCCCGTCGCAGTAACAAGTCCGTTGCTGTCTACCGCAGCTACATTCTTGTTGCTCGACGACCATATTACTTTATTGTTCGTTGTATTTGCTGGCTGCACCGTTGCCGTCAAGGACTCCGTTTCGCCTGGAAGCAAAGCAAATGCTGTTTTGTTCAAAGAGATGGTTTCCGGAAAAACTTCGGGACCATAGACTTCAAACTCCCAGATCGAATATCCATACTGTGTAGCCMTTACTGTACCGTACATCCTTACATATCGAGCATCGGTCTGATTAAACGTAATTTTCTCCATCAAACCTTTGCCAGTGGTTGTGCTATACACGTTACTCCAGGTTTGCAGATCATTCGATACCTGAATTTGATAGCTTTTTGCATACGCAGCCTCCCAGTAAAGCCGCACTTCATTAATGGATTTAATAGTTCCCAAATCAACATAAATCCAGCCTGGATCAACGGCTCTTTTGGAACCGAACCGGGTCGACATATCTCCGTCAAAAGCCCAAGGCGCCGTATCCACCGTACTGTCATTAGAGGAAGCGACAGCAGGCTGATTCAGGGCCAAATTCGTCTGCGGCCGAGGCTCCGGATTCTGCACCGGTTTAATGGTGATATCGCTGTAATTGTCCTTATTCGCGAAATTCATCTCATATAAGCTTGTCGCAGGTTGGGCTTTTCCCGGCATATAGACATTTTCAAATGTGATTCCGCTTATGGGCGCATCGGGCAGCCCTTTTATTTTGGCAACACCCTCGCCAGCATCACGCACAGTAATATTTTTAACTGTAATTCCTGAAATCGGACCTACACCCGAATTGCTGCCATTTACCGTAAAAAGCGTCATCCACGCACTGTTATCTTCGTTGAAGCCGCTAATATCCTCGACATCTATATTCTCGAAGGTGACATTGCTCACAGCACCAGTGCCATATTTGTGATGAATGGCAAACCCGACAGCCGCCTTATACACGACGCCATCTCGAAAGACTATATTATTCTGATCCTGCATGACCCCTTGGCCAATTTTGAAGCCGTAGCACAATGTCCAAGTGATGGCATCCTCAAAGAGCACATTACTTACAGGCTGTGGACTGCCAGGCCAAGGTACTTTGCCTGAGGCAATATCCGTCGTTTCTTTCCAAGCTTTCGTCGAGAAGGGATCGTCCAGCGCAATCCCGATCGCATTTCTCACTACGACATTTTGCGACTCGCACACATCAATCCCGTCATTTTCACCCATGCCCAAACTGTTAAAAAACTTCACATTCGTAAAACTAAGATCATGTGATCGAACTGGCGTAACCGCCCAAGACGCGGATTCACGGATGATGATCCCATCCATAATGAAATTGGATGTCGCGATGGGCACAACCAGATTGTTAATCATACCTTTGGCATTGGTTGATTTATCGGCATATAGCGCAGCGCCATTCCCATCTATCGTTCCACGTCCATACATCTTGATGTTCGTCGAATCAAACGCAGTGGAAATCCACCAGGTTGCCGGCCTGCCCATAGAATCCTTGTACCAATGTTCCTTATAATCAGCTGTCTTTCCCGTTCCTATAAAAGCAGCCCCAGGCTGCATATACAGCGCTGTATTGCTTTTCAGCACGAGATTGCCAATATAGTACTGTCCCGCAGGGATGTACACGATTCCTTGAACGCCATTCCCTGCAAGTGTACCGTAGCTGCTAGCATCGTCAATGGCTTGCTGAATAGCTGCTGTCCTAGCTGCCACGCCCGTTTGATCCCCGGTTGAATTAACAAGATAAGGGGCTTGTCCTACATTGAAAATACCCGTCCCTGTAGATGCAGGCACATCGGTTTCTGCCGGATCAGCCGCAATGACGAGGCGCGTCTTCCTGCTGTTCATCGTAACAATCAAATATTCATCTTTCTGCGTGGTGAACGTCAAGGTTCGACCCACAACGCTGTCCGGCTGAATTCCCAGTTTCTTAGGACTAATTGCGTAATCGTGAACCTTGTCCGTATTTAGTATCGTAACCTCGAAGGTAACCGGTCCATTGGACATGGAAAAGTTCGCATAATCATAATCGTCAAAAGATTTGACTACGGGAATATCCACTCCGTTCGCCTTCAGCGTGTAGTTAACGGAAGCCGCATACTTCGCTGGTTGATTATAGGGATATATGACTGCTTTCGACGCTGCTGCATTAATTTCTGGAGTCACTGCTGCCTCCACGCTTGTTGTTAGAGGGTTAAAAAGAAACCCTGCCGTAAAAACAACCGCCATGATCATACTGAAAAATCGATTCATTGTTATCATTTGTTCATTCCCCCCTGAATAGCTTCGCTGACTTTTGCAAGGATGTCAGCGCTTCCACTTTTTCATTATAACAACTGGGGCCATTGGTTATAATGCGGTAATCTCCATTTCAAGGGCAGATATTTATTGATAATGACGCTCAACTACAACGCTAATGTAAATAACGAACGAATCTAAAGCTCATTTAACGTAATAAAAAGATTGCCACTCATCCCGGCCTTCCTGGCTAGGTGATTGGCAATCTCTTTAGTCACTGCTACTTTGACAAATTCACATCGTTTATCCCAATAATATATCCGTATAATAATAGTGAGGCCCCGGTGATGTTGTATCGAGAAGTGCTACCGGCAGGATATACACCTCAAGCGGTGAGCCATCGCTAATGGCCTCAACTTCCACGAGATGACTTCCAGCCGCTAGAGTCAACTCCACATACTGTTGATCAGGGGCACGGTGATACGCTGGCATGAACTCCAACGTTTCTTTGCATGAAATCACCGTCTGACCATTCAGCTTCAGCGTTACAGGACTATTCGCTGCTGCAATAAGTCTCAGCTTGCGCTCAATCGGATTGGTAAGCTTTGTTTCCGCCTTATACACGCCTTCTACTTCAACTTTCTTCCAATGTACGCTATTCCCCGGGAAATAGATCACTTCTCCTTCGCCATCTTCTGGACCCCTGATGATCCATCTGGAGGAGTTGACCATGGCAAACGGTACTTTTTGAATCGACCATATCGCTTGGTCATGTAGTCGTGTCCAACTAAACGTTAGCTCATGACTTGCAGCTGCAATCGGTCCAGCCTGGATTTCCGTATCCCACTGGAAGGATTCATCTGGTTGCAGGCTAATCTCAACCGTTGTTGGTCCATGCCAACCTGAAGGTAGCTCTAATGATATATGTCCATCGATTCTCGTCATTGAGTGATTCGTCAGCGTAAACTGCAGTACCTTGCTTTGACCCGGACCGATAGCTGGGCCATCCGCTCCGAAATCGATGATTAATTCTGCATCCGGGTTTCTTTTCGTTCCTTGCGGCAGCAAGTAACGATTGGACGTTATTTTACTTTCCCAGAGCGCCCTTATTGCTTCTTCTGCTTCTCCCTCAACCAATGATTTGTTCCACGAAGTAGGGAGCTCTGGATGCACCCAAATCTCGGTATCCCATGCCGCGAGGATCTGTTTGCCCATACGGATTGTACGGCGCGTTAACTCATCCAAATTTCGAGGCGCTGGGAATCCTTTAATCGGGGGACTGACGACGATACGGTCTCCTACCGGCTTCACCCATTTAGCAGGCAAGCCTTCCGGTCCTAGCAGCATTCCCAATATGGCACCCAGCGTTGCTGCGGTACAATCTGTATCGTAACCACAATTGACGGCTTTTAAGATCGCGTCTTCAAAATCTTCCCCATACAACCATCCAAGGATGGTAAAGGCAATATTTTGAGGGGCATCGGTAAAATTGTCACTGCCATGGTGCTCTAGAATGAGCAAACGCGTTTCAATCCAGCTCTTTCCTTCCTGATGCCAGCGAAGCAGATCTTTCAAGGCCTTGGAAGTGCGACTCTCCTCTGGGATATACTTCATTCCAATCGCAATCAGCCGATCCCTGTCTTTCTCGAAGAAAATGGCGCTTTCCAAAGCAGCGAAAAACATTTCACCATAGACACCTTCGCCGCCAGCATGATCTACAATCGCATCCTGATACGCATAGTGAGCTGCAATTTCCGGGGCACCTGGAGCAGCCATTGCCCATATTTCGGAACGAATAGGTGAGCCCATACAGTCATTGAATGGATTGTTGAACCAACCCGCTACCGGTGGAAGTAAACCTCTTCTTAAATTCGTCAATGCATAGCCATATTCATCAAATGGGAAAAAGACATGCTCTAACCATTCCTGTCCAAGTTCAGTTGCGGTCAATCCCGGACCATACTGCTCCAAAGCGTGCAGCCACACCAATTGCAGGTCCAAATCATCGTTCTCTAGTGGACCGTCTGGCAGTTCTGGATAAAAGCTCAATTCAAGCAGCTCCTTCTTGCCTTCGACCGGTGCACCCAGCGTTCCTCCGATATTTTTCCCCAGCCATCCCCCAAATACGATACGATAGTAATCTTGTTCATTTAAAATGCTGATAGACATGTGAAAACCTCCGTTGTTTGATATAATGGACATTGAATTTAGTATAAAAGCGGTTCCATTATAGTGCCATGTACATAGTTTTGTTCTAAAAAGAAAAAACATCGGGGGATGTCATGCCATGCACTACTCTCTTTCGCGATTATCCACATTGGATGTCAAATGGGCGGATCTTTTCGATGCAAATACCCCCCATTTCTTCGGTCAGCATCATAATCCCTATTATGAGCTTATCGTCATTGCTGACGGAACGGTGCATTTGCAGACTGCTGATGAACGTATGATCTTACATGCTGGGGAGTCGCTTCTTTTGAAGCCTTGGGAAACGCACACCGGTTGGAATTCCCAAGAACGACAAGGTCAATTTTTTTGGGTGCAATTTTCCTGCAATCCTACCCTTAATGAATTCGTGCTGGATCGAGCCGCTGAGCTTAATATTGTCCATGCCGAACGAACCGAGCTTAGAACCACGGAAAACTTGCATGAAGATTTGCTTGTTATCCCACGTCAGTTTCGTTCTTTGCAACGTTTTAAATTGCTCGGCTTGTTTGAAGAGCTAGTCGAGACAATGAAACAACCAACGGGCTATTTTCGTTTTCATGCCACCTTATTACTTGGTGAAATCCTTCGTCTTATGGCCAATGATCTTTTGAAGCAAAGCCAATTGGACACCGCTTTCTCCGCTTCCTACCTTACTTTTCGCAATCTAGTCAATTACTTGAATAATTTTTACGATTCGGACATTTCCAAAGAGACATTAGAACGATTGATGGATCGCAAATATGAATATCTCTGTCAGGTGTTCAAAAAATATGCCGGAACGAACATCCACAATTATATCCACCAACTCAAAACCCAACGTGCCAAACATCTGCTGCGTACTACAGATAAAAGTGTTCAGGAAATTGCCAGTGAAGTGGGATATCCGGATCCTTTTTACTTCAGCCGTATGTTCAAAAAGATCGAAGGTGTCGCACCTCTGCATTATCGGAATAAAGAGCCGATGGGGTAGATGTGGTGCAACAGAAATAAGGAGCTATCTAGTAGATAGCTCCTTTTTTTAATGACACTACTTACCGCCCTTGTTGCTCGATTCTTTCAAGCCTTTGATCCAACCTTTCCAGCAAGACCTTGATCTCTATATTTTCCTGCTCTGCACGATAATTAATGGCGAAGTCAAGGATCGCCTCCTGCTTATCTTTGGAAGCTTGTCGATTCTGACTCATGAGAATGACTGGAGCTTGGAAGGCTGAAATACAAGAGAGAATAAGATTAAGCAGGATGAATGGGGGTTTATCGAAGGCAAAGCTCAAGCAATTAATCGTCATCCAAATGACTAAGAACAAGCTGAAAAGCAGAATAAACGCCCAACTTCCCCCGAACGTTGCAATGTCATCAGCAAGCCGATCAGCCCAAGAAGTCTTCTTCTCCTGCTGCTCAATTAAATGGGACTTAATGTTCCCTTTATACGCATTTACTATAGCGGCAATGCGTTCTAATTGGTCATTGTCCAGTTTAAAGTTAGGATCATTATCTAATTCATGAAACAACTTCTCAGGTGTGAAATCACCTTCGACTTGAGCCCCTTCCATCTCTTTCCCCATTTTCTTGTCCCTTCTTCCTTCTGCCAATCTTACTCCAATGTGGCAAGCAGCTTATCATCAAAGTCCTTGTCTGATTCCGGATACGTTAAATCCATGCTTTCTAACGCTGACACGGCAATTTGTAGAACTGCCCAATCCCGATACCAGCGATGGTTGGCAGGGACAATATACCAAGGTGCTGACTCCGAACTGCACCGTTTGATCACATCCTCATAAGCCGCTTGATATTCGTCCCATGATTCACGTTCAACCAGGTCGTTCTTATCGAATTTCCAACGCTTTGTTGGATCCTTGAGTCGATTTCTAAGCTTGGCTAGCTGAAAATCTTGCGAGATATGCAAGAAAATCTTTACGATTTTCACACCACTGCTCTCCAGCAGTTTCTCAAAATGTTTGATGTACTTGAACCGCTGTTTGGCTTCCGAATCATCAATTAATCGATGTATACGCGTGATCAGTACATCTTCATAGTAGGATCTTACGAAAGCTCCAATCATGCCCTTGGCAGGCGTCGCTTTATGTGCACGCCACAAAAAATCATGGGATGCCTCTTCTTCGGTTGGCGTTCGGAAACTCGTTACTTGGAACCCTTGCGGATGCAAGCACCCGAGTGCCTGCTTCACGACACCATCTTTACCACTGCAATCCATGCCTTGAATGACGAACAGAACAGACTGTTGCTTTTCTGCATAAAGCATATTTTGAAGCTCTTGCAAGCGGTCCTTCAAACGTGTCATATTGGGCTCTATTTCTTCTCTATCATGATGAGCATTCGTATCGTTGGGATCTAAGTTCGATAATTGAACTTTTTTACCGGGTTCCCATCGGAAATGGCTGTTAGGCATACTTGACCTCCTCTACCTTGTTGTCATTGGCTCATTAGCTGATTTCAACCATTTTTTCCGCCACAATGGGGTGGGCGAACTCGCCGCGCAAGATAGCTCCTTGTTCCACCACCACTTGTTTGTCCAAAATTACATGATCCAAATAAGCATTCGCTTCGATCGCGCATTGATGCATCACGATACTATTTTTGATGCTAACGCCTCGATTTACCTTCACACCTGGAAACAAAATGCTATTTTCCACATAGCCTTCAATGCTGCAACCATGAGCGATAAACGAGTTACGAATCAACGCTTGGTCATGATAGGCCGTTGCCAACTCTTCTTCATGCTTAGTATAGACAGATTCATGGTTAATCATAAATTCATGCCATCCATGCGGTTGCAGCAGGTGCATACTATGGGCATAGTAGCTATCGATCGAATCCATAATAGCCACATATCCATGATTGGCATAGCCTTGAACATGAATATCCGCTAAGTGGCTCCAAATGACTTCTTTCAGGTACCTCTCATTGCCAAACATCATGCTTTGCTCAATCAGCTCAATGAGCAGACTCCGTTTGATAACCATCGTATCCAAATCAATATTTTGCGGCTTTAAGCTTGGTAACGCATGGTACGTTGGCGTAACACGGACGACTCTGCCCTGCTCGTTCATTTCCAGGCTATAGGCATGACCAATATGCGCATGGCGGTCCATCTCGGTTAAATGCTTATAGAGAATCGTCATATCAGCGTCGTTGCCCAGATGGTAATCGATCATATTTTCGAAATTCATATGGTAAATCACACTGCTAGGAGCAAGCAGCACATACGTTTCGGTGCAATTTTTCAACACTTCAAGATGGCTGTATAGATGAAATAGATCTCCACGCATATCCTTTGCGAGATGGCTAGGAGAGAGCACAGTTACGCCGCCTTCCGCGTTCGTATCTAAGCCCCAATGATGCCCGTCACCCACATGTTCCAGCAGGGAGTCCGCTTTGTCATTTGCCAAGAGCATAACCTTCTGAATACCCGAATTGCTCATATTGGAGAGTGCAAAGTCAACGATCCGATAACGTCCGGCAAAAGGTACGGCACCTACACATCGATTACGTGTAAGTGTAGATAAGTCATCTTGTTCATTCATCAAATTGATCATCCCAAGAACATCCTTCATCGTACTCTCCTCCTTGGCTTGGATTATCCGAAATACACCTGATTGGTCAGCTTGGCCGGAATAACAGCTGGATACTGGCGTCTTACCGTTGTTCTCTCCGCAATTGTCGTGATCTCTGCCCCGTCTAGCTGACCTACAACAGCTCCATCCTTAATGATTGCGCCTTCCCCGATAATCGCATTACTGATGAGCGCGTTTTTGCCAATTTGCACACCTGGCATGATGACGCTATTGAGTACTCTGCTATTTCCTCCAACACGAACATTATCGAATACCACGGAATGACTGATATTTCCATAAATCGTCGAACCATCGCCGATTATCGCATTATTTACTCTGGCTGTTAAGGAAACGTGAGTTTGCGAGAGATTCCTTGTTTTGGTCAGTATAGGCCACATTTCCTGTTCCAATTGCAATTTAGGCGTATATCCAAGTAAATCCATATGGGATTCCCATAGGCTTTGAATCGTACCTACATCTTTCCAATATCCTTCGAATGGATATGCCGATAAGTGGGCGCCTTCAGCCAGCAGTCCCGGAATGATATTTTGTCCAAAATCATGGCTCGAAGATTGATCTTCCGCATCTTTTTCCAAAGATGACCGAAGAACATCCCAATTGAACAAATACACGCCCATAGAAGCGAGATTACTAATAGGCTTCAGCGGTTTCTCTGCAAAAGCTGTGACCCGGTGATCTTCATCCGTGCTCATAATGCCAAAGCGACTCGCTTCCTCCCACTTCACAGGGGTAACGGATATGGTAACATCCGCGCCAGAAGCCTTATGATGCTCGATCATCGCGCGGTAATCCATGCTATAGATATGGTCGCTGGAAATAATTAAGACATAGCTTGGATTCTGTTCCCGCAGAAAAGCCAAATTCTGATAGATGGCGTCCGCTGTCCCCGAGTAAGCATTGGGCGCACCAACTTGTCTTTCAAATAGAGAGATCCCACCTCGCTCACGCTTCATCCCCCATGCTTCCCCGCTTCCGATATGAGCATGCAGAACAGCAGGTTTGTACTGTGTCAACACGCCTACCGTGTCAATACCTGAATGGCGGCAATTGCTTAATGAAAAGTCAATAATTCTATATTTTCCACCAAAATGGACAGCTGGCTTTGCGATATTTTTCGTCAACGGACTAAGTCTACTGCCCTCACCACCAGCTAATAGCATCGCTACGCATTCCTGTTTCTTCACGCTAATCTCATCCTTCCGTAGGCTTATATTTGAGGATAACCGCTGCAAGTGGCGGTATGTTAACTGAAATACTTTGCGGATAACCCTGACAAAGCCATTCCTCGGTTTCCAACATGTTGTCATTGGTTACTCCTGATCCGCCAAATTCCTGCTTATCGCTATTAAAAACCTCCTGATAGTGCCCAGGCTCCATGACCCCAAGGCGATATCCCTCATGCGTTTCAGGTTTGAAATTGCTTATGATAATAAGCTGTTCATTGTTCGTCTTCGATTTTCGCAAGAGCGTCACCAGGCTATCCTCTTTCTCATCCGCAACCAGTGAGGTAAAGCCGTTCGACTCGAAATCAAGTTCCCACAATGCTTTTTCTGCTATGTAAAAATGATTCATCTGTTTCACAAATTCCGCAAAATGCTGATGCTCTTCAATGTCCAACAATCCCCATGCCAAGGAATCCGCTGCATTCCAATCGTCCATTTGACCGAATTCAGTGCCCATAAAAAGCAGTTTCTTACCCGGATGTCCCATCATATACGTATAAAGCACACGCAGATTAGCAAAACGCTGCCAATTATCTTCCCCAGACATTTTACCTAGCAAGGATTTGCTCGGATCATTCATTTCGTCATGAGAATAAGGCAAGATGTAATTCTCATCCGTTGTCCCCAGCAATGACCGCGTTAACCGATCTTCCTGTCCGCTGCGTTCGCTTTGATTCTTCTTCATAAATGCCAGCGTATCCGAGGTAAAGGCTAAATTCCATTTGTAATTAAACCCTAGTCCGCCATACTCAACCGGTGTAGTCACTCCCGGATAAGCGCTCGAGTCTTCTGCAATCATGAGCATATTAGGATACCTGGAGAATACGACTGCATTTAATTTCTGTAGAAACGCAATCCCTTCCAGATTCTCCTCTCCCCCCTGTTCGTTCTTAATGTATTCCTCTTCTGGCCGATTAAAATTCAACGTTAACAAGCTATAGACGGCATCGACTCTTAATCCATCCACATGATACATATCCATCCAGAAGAGGGCATTCGAAATCAAAAAACTAACGACTTCGGGCTTACCATAATCGAAAATATACGTTCCCCAAGTCGGATTCTCACCTTTGCGACTATCCGCATACTCATAGAGCGGGGAGCCATCAAATCGGGATAAACCATGCGCATCTTTGCAAAAATGTGCAGGGACCCAGTCCATAATCACGCCGATTCCCTTTTGATGACAACGATCCACAAAGCACATGAAATCTTTCGGTGATCCATAACGGCTTGTTACTGAATAGTAACCAGTTACCTGATATCCCCACGAGGAGTCAAGCGGGTGCTCGGCTAACGGCATAAGCTCAATATGGGTATACCCTCGCTCATGAACGTAATCGACGAGTTCATCAGCTAATTCCACATAACTATAAAATCCACCGTCCTCCTTGCGCTTCCAACTGCCCAAATGCACTTCATAGATAAGAAGCGGCTGCTGCAAGTGTTGATTCGATGTGATATTCGCCAACCAGTCTTCATCCTGCCATTCATAGTTTTCAAGCGAAGCAATAATGGAAGCGGTTTCCGGTCGAAACTCCGTTTGAAACGCATAGGGATCCGCCTTCAGATAATGATCTCCGTCTTGCGTAACGATTTYATATTTATATAAAGTGCCTTCATCAAGCTCGGGAATGAATAGTGTCCAAATGCCTTCCTGCATCGTCATCGCATGATGGCTGCCATCCCAACCGTTAAAGCTGCCGGATACGTTCACCTGCTTGGCATTCGGTGCCCACACAGCGAAGTTGACTCCTTTGCAGCCTTCGCGTTCTTCTAAATGTGCCCCAAGAAATTGATAGCTTTGATACTGTGTGCCCTCATGCAGCAAATAGAACGCGTCCGTGTTTGATTTCGAGGCGATTGTTGTCATGCTCTTTCCTCCCCTGCGTTGTTGAATTTAATGGTAATTACACACATATGGGTAGATTGAAACAACAAATTGATAACTTTTTGCAGCACAAAAAAAACACGATACCAGTTTGGCTCGTGTTTTTGGAACGATCATTTTGTATAGCGCTATTGCTATTATAGCAGCGATTCCGCGCCGTCAATGAACAGTTCCGTACCGGTAATATGGTTAGAAGCGTCTGAGGCCAGGAAAGCTACCAGATTAGCGACTTGCTCAGGCTGTCCAGGCGCATGTTCTAATGGTTGGCTTCCTTGTGGGTACTTGACTGGAATTTTAATTTTCTCAAGTTCCTCTGTAGGCTGGGTATTCTCACCGATATTGGTCTTGATTGAGCCCGGGCAGATGGCGTTGACGCGTATTTTGTACCGGGCCAATTCTAACGCGGCCATTTTGGCAAAGGCAACTTGCCCTGCTTTGGATGAGCTATAGGCCGTCATCCCGAACCCGGAGAAGGTACGACTTCCGTTAATTGAACTCGTGATGACGATGCTGCCGCCACTCTCTTTCATATGAGGAATTGCATATTTAACGCAGAGGAACGTCCCCTTTAGATTGACAGAAAGTGTACGATCCCAATCCTCAGGCTTCATATCTTCAATCGGCGCCAAAACCCCGTTGATGCCAGCGTTGGCAAAGACAACATGTATCTGTCCCCATGTCTTTGCCGTTTGCTCGAACGCCTGTTGAACTCGGTTCGAGTCGGAGATGTCGACGTCGGCTGTTATCACCTGACCGCCTGCTGCTTCTATCTCTTGTTTCGTCTGCTCTAGCCGGTCGTCCTTCAAATCAGCAAGGCATACTTTCATTCCTTGCTGTGCCAGCATCACGGCTGCAGCACGCCCAATACCGGATCCTGCTCCGGTAATCAAGGCAACCTTGTCCTTTAAATCGGGTAGTACCATCAACGATTTCTGCAATGTTTGCACGGCAGTGGGTTCACTCCTAACCTATATTAGTAGACTCAAATAAACCTGATCCTCCTACTTATTAAAGTTACTATACCCATTCTGCGCATCATTCAAACTCAATCGATCGTTACTACAAAAAAATAAAAGCCCCAATCGCAGGGCTTTATTTATCGATATGAGGCTCAAGATCCTTCCACATATACCCGACGACTTAGGACTGATATTCATCTTCAGGGACTTGCTCCAACCATTCGACCGTCTTGCCGTCAAGACGTTCTTGAATGGCGATATGGGTCATAGCTGTGGTGGGAGAAGCACCATGCCAATGCTTCACACCAGGTGGGAACCAGACTACATCACCGGGGCGAATTTCCTCGATCGGACCTCCCAATCGTTGAGCCCGTCCTATCCCCGCCGTTACGATCAGCGTTTGACCCAGCGGATGCGTATGCCACGCTGTCCGTGCGCCGGGCTCGAATGTAACACTTGCACCAGCTACGCGTGCGGGCTCAGCAGATTCAAATAATGGATCGATCCGAACCGTTCCCGTAAAATAATCAGATGGTCCTTTACCCGAAGGTTGGGATCCTACTCTTTTAATTTCCATTTACTAAATCCCTCCGTTAATGTTGTGAGTTTGTTTTCGCGTTGTTGTACTTATAATGATACCAAAAGGGACGGCTGAATTGAATTCTCCTTGGCACATATTGCGCGGTTTGATGGACAGATACTCTGTAGAATTTCTATTAACTGGAAAATATACAGCTATTTATGCGAAATTCGCTCGAAATCTCGATTTAACTGTAAAATATGTAGCTAAAACCTCCTCTTTTGTTCAGATCGGTTAAAATGGTTAAAATTAACTGTAGGTTATCCATCTATTCTGAGTTAGATCAGAAATAACCAAAATTTAACTGTATAAAAACCATCTAATCATCTGGAGGACAGGAGATTTAGGAATCTACCTTGTAATTGCTCATCGAAGAGCTGCTGACGGCGACTGTGTGGCAGGACCTAGCATCCATAAGGAAAAACGAGCAAAGACAAGCCCTTCCCTTTTGAATGAAGAGCTTGTCTTTATTTATGAAATCACATCCTCCAGCCGAAGATCAGGCGACGTTCCAAGCTCTCGCTGCAGCAGTTGCTCCAATTCACGATATTGCTTCATCGCTTCGTTCTTCCGGCCTAGATCAGCATACAATCGCATCATTTTGTAATGAATGTCTTCTCTCATCGCATCGATCTTCAACATTTCACCGTAGTAATGCAGCGTTTGCTGTGGACGGTCATGTGTCCAGTGATGCTGAGCAGTCAACTCCAACAAATCAATGTATTGTTGCTCCAACGAGCGACTCATCTCGATAGCCCACTCATAGGACCTGCCTTTCAACAACGGTCCCTTATACAGAGCTTCCGCCTGTTCCAACAAAGCTGCACGCTCACTAGGTGCTCGTCTAATTTCCTTGATCAACCGCTCGAACTCATACAGATCGCACCTCAGATCATCGGTTTCTAAGCGTATTTCGTTTCCCGTCGTTGTAATCCCCCCGCCAGACCGGTCGTATCCGACCGCTTTGCGGATAGCGTACAGCGTCGAATTCAAATTCTTCAATGCATTGTCCGGGGCTAGATTCTGCCACAACGTTTCCGTTACTTCCTCCCTGGCCACTGTTCTTTTGCACGCCAGAAAAGCAAACAATTCCTCGGTTTTCGGACTTCGCAATCGAACCGCTTCTTTCTTCCCTTCAGTCATACGGCGTATAATTTTAAAACCACCGAACAGTTGCACCTCCAGATTCGGGATGGGATCGTCCTGCCGTCGAACCCTTTGAATCTTCTCCATGGTGACGGCTAGCCTCTCCGACGTAACAGGTTTTACGATATAGTCCAGCACGTTAATCGCATAAGCTCTTACCGCATACTCATCAGAACCTGTCACTAACACAATATCGATATTCCGCCGCATATCCGTTAGCAACGCTGATAATCTCATTCCGTTAATATCGGGCATGGAAATGTCGAGAAAGGCGACATCGATATCATGCTCTTTGGCATATTCATATCCATCCTGKGGATCTAAGAATGTCTCGATACTTCCGATTCCACCGATTTCCGACAAGAGACGCTTCAGTCTCCTTATCGCCATTTCCTCGTCGTCTACGATCATCAATCGCAGCATACGCTACGTCTCCCCTCTTTCTAAAATGTGTCTTGTCGACAATTCCATCTCCACACGCGTGCCTTCACCCTCTCGGCTGTCGATGCTTAATGTTGTGCCATACAGCAATCGCAAACGTTGGCTAATATTCCACAATCCGATGCCCCCGACTGCCGTGTCGGGCTTCATAACTGACACCAACTGACCTTCTTTCATCCCGCAGCCATTGTCTTCAATTCGTATCAATACATCACCTTGTGCCCGTTCGATAACGGTCAATTTCACCGTCCCCCCTTTCGAGCGGGACATAACGCCGTGTCGAATCGCATTTTCCACAATCGGCTGAATAACGAGAGGGGGAATCATTACCCCCAGATTTGCCTCCAAAACGTAATCCACCTGCAGCCTCGCACCAAATCTCGCCTGTTCAATGGCTACATAAGACTGGACGAGCTCCAACTCGTTCTCCAGCGTAGTCAAGGCTTCGAGGTGCTTGAAATCAAAGCTGCTTCTCAAATAGCTCGACAATCGAAGCGTAAGCTGCTCTGCCTGTCCGGCATCGATCACGCACAGTTCGGCGATCGCCGTAAGCGCGTTATAAAGAAAATGCGGCTTAATCTGCGAACGTAGAAAAGCGATCTCTGCATTCCTGGCTAGCTTGACCGAAGATTTCAGCTCGGTCAAATTACGTACGCGGGCCATCAGTTCCTCGGATTCGAACGGCTTCGCGACAACATCGTTCGCTCCGTTCTCCAACGCTATTCGAATATCCTCGCTGCTGTTTCGGGCCGTCAGCACGAGCACTGGCAGTTCGAACGGCGAGAATCTTTCTCGAATGCGCCCAAGAACTTCGTAGCCGGACATGTCCGACATGATGAGATCCAGCACGACAAGAGAAATATCCGGATAACTGAACAACGTTTCCAAAGCTAGTTGCCCTCGGTCAACAACGATGAAGGTGCGTTCTTCCAATTTGAACATGTTCATCATACTTTGCAGATTCGCAAAATCGTCATCCACCAGTAGAATCGGTTCCTTTTCCTTACCCACAACATATAGCGGATACTCTTGAGAGTGCACACTGACAGTTCTGGACAATGGCAATTCGACTGATTCAGCCATCCTTCCGTCGCCGTTCAGTTTCAAATTATCATCTGCTAGAGGCAGTGTGAAGCGGAAAGCCGCCCCCCTGCCAGTCTCCGAATCAACTTCGATATGTCCGCCGTGCAGCTCCACCAGACGCTTCGTAATGCTGAGCCCAAGCCCGGTGCCGCCGTAATCGGCCGCTCCGTCTTGCTCGAAATCCAGGAAAATGCGTTCGCGCATATCTGCAGCGATCCCAAGCCCGGTATCGCTCACTCGCACTTCCATCCATTCTCCCCTAGTTTCGATGCTCACTTCGACGGTCCCTTGATTAGAAAACTTAATCGCATTACCGATTAAATTGTGCAAAATTTGAATGAGTCGATTACCGTCCGCATAAACAAGAGGCAAATGATCCGGCACGCTGTTGATCAGCTTCGTGCTTCTGCCCTCTAGCAAAAAGCTGTGAATCTGGATAACCGATTCGACATACGATTTCACATCGATTGCTCTTCTTTGTAACGCCAGATCACCGTGCTTAAGCTTTGAGTAATCGAGCAATTCGTTTACGAGCATCATCAGCCTTCTGCCGCTGTCAACCACGATGGACATGTTGCGAGCCTGTTTGTCTGTCAGTGTCCCCTCCACTCCCTTAAGCAGTGATTGGGAAATATTAACGATCGCATTCAGCGGTGTCCGCAATTCATGAGATGTATTCGACAGAAAGTCGTCTTTGATTTTATCGAGCCGCAGCAATTGGTCTTTCATCCTGTCGACCGTCTGGTAAGCTTCAAAAAATCGCAGTACGACAACAGGTACCATCACGGCATTAAAAATAATGATGCAAAACTGTGCCAGCCAGGCGGTTTTATAGATCCCAAGTGCGAAAAATATTACATCCAGCGAATACATATTAATCATCAGTACAGCCACACACAGCATCAGTAATTTAAACCGTGTTCCTCGCTCGCCTTTCATGAACAATTGGGCAGATACGAGAAAATTCCAAAATTGAACGATTTGGTACAGGAGAACAATATAGAACTGAATTGGCGTATACGCCCGGATGGATAGCATCGGAATAAGGATCATAAATCCAATCAGCACGAACGTTACCGCTAGTGTAATACGTAATGACAGCTTGCTTCTATGCAAATGATGGTAAAAAAGCGCTAATGCCAAACAACMGGAAACCGAAACGAAATCCTTGATTTTATATAGGATTTCGAAAGATAGTCGGCCTTCCAACAAAAAGAAAAGCGATCGCTCTCCCATTAGTCCGTGATACAGCCCAAACATCAGACAGATCGACGCCAACAGCAAGAGTGAATGGTCTCTGATGCGATAAGCGGAGGCAGCCGCGAAACAGATCAAATAAATCAGCGTCAGAGTACCAAGAATGCCCAATACGAAAAAATCTTTACTGAGCGCTAACTGCCGTTCAGAGATTAATTGATCGGCAGGCCCAAAGCGCAGCGAGTCGACGATACCTGAATTTACATAATCGTAGTTGGCCGCCTGCACGATAATTTCGATGCGCCCCTGTTTCGCGGAAAAAACGCCAAGCTGTGGGCGGTTACCCGAGCGATAGCCCGATTTGTCAGTGGACGTTTGCCCATCAGCCAGCAGCTTGTCTCCATTCACATAAATCTCACTGGCAAAACGAATATTCGGTTTCTTCAGCGCCAACTCTCCGGCATAGGAAAGCCCAGTCAACACCATCCTGTATGTAGCCGCTCCGTAAACCGGCAGCTTAACGCCGTTAAGCTGCTTTCCGTTCCAGGGGGATGGGATTTTCATATAAGAAACACCGCTGGCATCGGGAAATTTCGATGGCTGTCGGAAATCATCCGGCGTAAGCAACTGGTTCCAGTAGAACTCCCACTCTCCGTCCAACGGGATAACTGGATCGATTTCGGGATTCCACCGCTCAAGATCCAAGTTGCCATGCTGAACGATCCATTGGCTTTGCTGCTCGCCGCCTGTGATCTTTCCAGAAAGAGGTACGAGCGAAAAACCGATCAATCCGATCACAGTGACAAGCAAGACCCTTGCAAGCCAAGATATTCTTTCGTTTCGAATCAGGTTCGCCTCCTCTTCCCTAGACAATTACTTAATGATATAAACTATTTCGTTGTCGACATCGTGAATTCCTATTCGGTATGCGGCTTAAAATGAAAATAAAACCGCTTCAAACTTAAAAGCGCGCGCCAATTGAGTATCGGCACGCGCTCACAGCATAGCTTTTTTCATCTGTCTACTTGACAAGGGTATGACCAGCTCATTGGCTGTCATGTTTAAAACTTATTAATGATTAGGTACCACATAAACACTGCCATCAGACAACACTTGTACAGTGCCCGAGGCTGATTCAATTTCCCGAAGTGCCCAATGTTCTTGCGGAACGTCCGGCCAGCTTGATGACTTAACGTCGGCTGTCGGCCGCCCGAACAATCGGTTTAATATCGTTACTGCTTCCGCACGATTCAATTGATTATTCGGCAGGAAGGTGCCGTCGGAATAGCCCTGCAAAATGCCTGCTTGCGAAGCTTGCTTAATCGCTTCAAAAGCCCAGTGCTCTTGCGTATCGCTGAAACCTGCATAAGAAGTGTTTCCAGTTGCTCCAACTTGAAGCAGTCTAGCAGCAATGTTGGCAATCTCGCCGCGAGTAATCGCATCATTAGGGCGGAAGCCGGTATCATCCCCGAGCATCACTCCTGCGCGCTGCATATTGGCAATAGCTTCTGCAGCCCAATGTCCTTTGGCAACGTCCGGATAACCACTAGGTGCCGAAGCCGAAGCATTGCTCGACTTACCAGCGCCAATACGATTCAAAATTGTCGCCAATTCCGCACGCGTAATGGCTTGCGATGGGTGGAATGTGCCGTCTGGATAACCGGACAAATAAGGTTTCAGCGCTCCCGCTCCATTTTTCTGAATAATCGTAAATGTACTGAATTTACTGATCTCAATAGCAATACCGATTGGTTTGCCATCCGCATCATAACGGATTTCTCCTTGCTTAAGCACTTTTTCGCCGTCGCTATGTTCAATGTACACAGCAAGCCCATCCAGTACTTGTTTGGCCGCTGCTGCGTTTTCTGGCAAACTCAAGTTATTCAGTGGGAACACGACTTCCGTCTTGTATCCCGAATAGTTGGTTTCAATCTTAACCGGTTGACCGATTATGGTAATCGATCGACCTCCTGCATCTTTGAGCACAAGCTCAGCAGCTTTCACGCGTGTTGTTACTTCACTGCGCTCAGCCTCTGCACGGACCGGAACAATTCGGAAGTAGGCATCTTTTCCGTCTTTGCCCATTTGCTGTAGGGACTCTACGGATACGGTGATCTGCCCATCAGGCAGCACCAACTGCAGCGCCATTCCTCCATCTGCAAGCAAGCTTACCGTTTCGGCATTTAAGCTGACAATTCGCTCATCTGCAGGATCTTCTGGCAAGTCCGTTACATAGATGCGAGCAATATGATCCTTATTCTCTGCAGCCTTTTCCAAGATCTTACGTGCATCTGTAGTATTCAATTTCACCGTATCAAGCGCTTTACCTTCTGACGATTGAGTCCTCAGGATGTTGGTTTCGAATGTCCAACCTCCGGAACTTCCTGCAACCGTCGTTTGGCGAACCTTAGGGCCAGTACTTGATTCCTCTACACGTTTTACGTCGATGGAATACGTCTGTGAAGACATCAGATCGGCTGATTCCACATTGACGATTATGGTATTGCTTCCAATTCCTATAGCAGGTGTAAAGGTGCCACCGCCTTTAATTTTTACATTCCGCACTCTTACTGTCGCCTCTGGATCATCGGTAATCGCCTTGATTGCCACGTTGGAGCTTTCGGTTGGTGCAATCGTTCCGTATTTAAGCTTGTATGGCGTAAAAGCACCGTCCAAGATGGTATCTGCCTGCAAACTCGCCAATAATGGTGGCTGACCAGGCACTGTCTGCTTACGCAATACAGATACAATATAGGTGAGTGCGGTACCGTCTTGAGCTTCCACCTTAATAGTAAAGGATTGTGCATCCTTCGTAAATGGAAGTGACAAGACTGTTCCGTTCGTTACCTTTTGACCATTGATGTAGATGACTGCATCCGATTTTGCAGCAACTGGTAGAAGCTTAAACTCACCAACTGTATAAGGTACAAGAACCTCATAATTTGCTACTGTCGGGTTGAAGTCAGTTAACAACTGAGCTCCGTCAGTAGCAAGTCCCAAGCTTTGCAGTTGTGCATTACCGCTTAGTTCTCGAACTACAGTTACTTGGTAGTTGCGTGTTTCCGATCCGTCTGGTGAGGTCACAACCACAGGGACTTGATTCTCGCCAACTTGCAGCTGAATCGCCTGAGAAGCTTGCCCGCCCTGAACGGATTGACCTTTCACTTTAATACCTGAACCGGCTTTCATAGCACCAGGTGTCAAGGTTACTGTGTCCACGGTATTATCCACATAAACGGCATAGTTTTCTTCCGTCCCTGTGAAGGCTTTCGCCGGAAGTACATCTCCCGGTTGCGAAGCCGTGGCATTATTCAGCTTCAATGACGTCAATAGGGCTTCTTTGGAACCCGTTCCATCAAGAGTAAGTGTGTAGAACTTATCACCTGCGCTAGCAGAACGAACTTTGATGGATACCGATTTCCCAATAACAGGTACTGCGACATCGACATAACCGCTCTCAGGAACTGTCGTGCCGTCGATCGTCACGACCGAAGTAGCCGCCATCGGAACTGCATATACACGAACATTGTCTGAATAAGCTACTGCTTGATAAGCAGTTGTACCGAATTGATACGGAGCACTCATCTGTGCATTGCCCGTTGTCAGTGCCGCAAGATCGCTAGKGGTTGCCGGAATCGCTTCAGGTATACCTCGGATGATTTCAAATCCATACTCGGTTTTGTTGCCAACTCCATCAGTAGCCGTCATCGTCATCTTTACGCGATCCGTCGAATCTCCCCACGCCAATGGTGCGTAATAATAGAATTTCCCTTTATCATCCAATGGAACATTCGTACCATTAACAACAAGTTTAGCTCCCGCATCTGTTTGGCCGGTTATATACATTCTGCTGATATCTGTGACAATACCATTCAGTGAAATCGGGTTGCCCTGAGCATCATTGCCTCCGGAAGCGATCAACATCGGTCCTGTGCGGTCAATGAACAACTTGCGGTATGCCGTAGAGCGGTCACCGCGCACATTCACAGATTCAACCAACACGTTATATTCCCGTTCTTTCAATACGGCAACTCCAAGCAGATCTTGCAGAACAAATGTGGCAGTTCCTCCTGCTGTTACTTGCTCATGGCTGCCGAGCTGCTGTCCGTTTACGAATAAAGTCACAGTTGCGTCTTGATCAGCAGTCACCTTCAAGGAGGCTTGTTCAGCTGTTGTAAGCATTAGCTTCTCTTTATTTCCGTCATATGACGTATACGCTTGTTCAATGACTGCTTTTGCACCTGCGTCAATCACCACTGATAACGTTGGCGGTTGTGGAACTGGCAAATCTGTCAACACACTCGTAGACATTGGACTAAGCACAATACGTCCTTGCTCATGACCAATAGCTGAGACAAAGATATCATGTTTTTTGCCAGAAGTTAACTCGGTAATAACAGCATTCTGCTCACTTCCCACTTGAGGTAGCAGATCCATGATTGGAACTGCAGCTTTACCACTCGTGCTTTCACTAGCCCAAATGCGATAAGCTGTCACATCTCCTGCAATAGWAGCCCAGCGCAAGGATATTTCTCCATTCCCAGTAGAAAGAACCTCAGGTTGCTCAGGTGTATCCAGCGAAATAGGAGCAGTCACCTCTACAGTTGCATCCGTAATAGCATGGATCGGTGCTTGATCTGCACTTTCTCCTACAACAGAAAGATAATAAGTTCCAGGCAGCAAGGAAGTCGGAAGATCAATAGCTTTACTGCCGGATGATGGCAAACTGCTTTGAATAACTTCTCCAACCCATTGATCAGCACTGTCTGTTAACATCATGGTTACTTGCGCATCAGACGATGCATTCTCCATAGACCACGTTACTTGAATACGATTTTCCACGCCAGCTACAGCATTTACTGAAGCTTTAATCTCAGGCAGAGGAATTAATTTTTGAATTTGCAGATCAACTTTTGTAGCATTTTGAATCATCCATTTGCCAGCTGGCGCATTCAACAGCGAAACATATAGTGTATCCCTGCCGTCATTCACTGGATTTGGTGTCGAGATCTTCGTCTGTTGGAGCGGATCTCCGCTTGAGTTTGTACTTGATACTCGATCTGACGCCGGTTGTAAATAGGCGTTGCCATCAGGAGCATCGAAGTTCAGTGTGTATGGCGAACCGTCAGGCGCTGTAATGACAGTATTGGCATTGCCGCCGCTAACCGTTAGCATGTAATTGCCATTCTCGGCGATTTCGAGATATTTGCTGAATCGGCCTTCCATCGCCAATGGTTTAATGGACTTGAACTTCCTAGTTGACTTGTAGGCAACAACACTTGTATGACTGCTGCTTACAACTTTCCACTGTCCCTTCAAATCAACATCATCTAGGAAAATCGTTTTCTTCTGCTGCGATTCGTCATACAGAACATTCATTCCTGGCAAATCCGCATTAGGTTGAAGCTTGTAAAGATCACCTTTTGGCGTATACAGTTTTGTCTGTTCATTTGCGCCATAAATCTCTACGATCGCTTGGCCATTATCTGTTTGAGTCATGTCAAACACGGTAGGATAAACTTGATCCTGCACCCACTGCTGAACATCCTCTATTTTCGTTTTGGACGGAACACTGTTTAATACGGCACTTGGACTTGTGCCTGCGCTGATCATCCAAGTTCCTGCCTCAACCGCATCCACCAAAGTGTACACGTAACCCTTATCTTCGAAAGCATTCCAATCTGGTTCGTTCTGTGCCGTCTGTAGACTATAAGGACGTCCATCTGGCTTGTACACAATAATATCACCTTGAGCTTCACCAACTTTAAGGATGTAGCTTCCACGCTCTTTCACTGTAAGAGAAGTAACCGAGCGATCTGGTGTTTGCGACCACAGCTTCGCCAATTCATCCAACTTCAGCGACTCGCTGGCAAATAACAGTTCATTCACTTGGATATGACTATTACCGCTTGTTGTCAGACTCCATTTGCCTGCAAACAACGCTACACGCATATATGTCATTTGGCTGTCAGCATCATAGCTGATTTCTGGATACATAGTCTGCTCATAACTTTGCTTAGATGCAGTACTTTTCAGTGCAGCAGTTCGTTGATCTCCTTTTAAGGCAATAAGTGCCGTGTAGGAACGATCTACCGTAAAAGTAGCTGTCGACTTCCCGCTTGAAGCATTTGTTTCTGTTGTGATCAGAGGTGTTTGATCCACTGACGTAAGCTGTCCATTCACAATGCGCGCTTTCGCATCGATATGAACTGACTCATCCGGTTGGAAAGACAAACTAACCGGTGTTAGATCAAAGACTCGCTTCAGCGGATTGGCAGCAGCAATTCTAACATCATTCACCGTTTTGCCCGAATCTGTATTCCTTAGGAACAATTCTTCCGCAATGTCCAGCCATGGTTCTGCTGCGTCCATAAAATCAGAAACACTGTTCACGAAATCCAGACCCTTTTCCCACCAAGACTTCTTAGGCGGCTCTGCTTCCACTTCGAACAGAATGGTATTGTTATTGAACGTATACTTCAGATTAGCGCCTACCCCGTTATGTCTGAAAGTACCACTAATGCCTTTTTCATTTACACTAAGTGCAACGTTACTCACCGTCGCTCCACCAATACGCGGAATCCCTTTGGGAACATAAACCGTTCCTTTAATAGCACCGTTGAATCCCTTTTGATTAAAAGAGTACGTGCCAATTGCTCCTTTGACGACTTCAAAAAGGTTGATGTCGCCTTTCGTTGCAAAGCCCGGTGCAGAAAATCCTTTGATTCCAGCGGTTGCTGGATTCACTACTGTTTGCATGTCCATGTTTTTCACTGGCAGCCAATAGTAGTATTCAATTCCACTGCCATTAAAGCCGTAGTTCGATAGATTCATATCAATGGAATCGGTACCGATTAGATTAAACTTGTAATTGGCCTGCGGATGCTTCAGTTCAGGGACAATGAGATCATTCACAGATCCAGTGACACTGAACTTCTGAGGAATCTGCGACTTCTCTGCAAGTTTGTCCACATTACCGAATAGATAATTGACTTGTAGACCTGTCGAAGCAAGCTTCACTTTCTTGTACATCCCAAAACTTACGCCATCCAAACGTCCTTGTTTGGTTTTCATATTCAAATCGAAGCTTAAGTTCGTATCTGGCAAGCTGCCTGTTCCCTGAACACCGACATAAGGAATGCGGCTTTCCACAACGAATTTAGTATCACTTGCTTTGATTGGGCCCACCTGAAAGCTATTCTTCATCGTGTAGGTACCCGACAAATCGAAGCGGTTGTTACGGAATTGCAGGCCTTCAAACGGCACCGTTTCCTTAACTTTTTGAGTTCCTACTTGCAAACCGATTTCCAGATCACCAGTTAGACGCAGGCCGTCCTTTGTAAAAATAAACGAGCTTGCCTTGACCGGCATATCCATGTTCAAGTAGTCCGTCGCTTGCGAGCTGCTCAAATCCAAAGCGAACTTGTCTGACGTGATGGTAAAAGGCCCCTCATGAATCGTATAAGACACATTCGAACCGAGTGCTCCACCGCCGTTGACATATAAGCGGCCATCGCCGGTTATTGTCGCTGGATTTACTCTTTTGTCCACAGTAAGGCTGGTTCCCTTGAACATGACCGAGTCATTAATGATTACCGGTTCGGTAGTGTCATTAAGTGTATAGAGACCAGCCGTATCCGGATTCTCCGTGAACGGCCMTTGCAGACCAAGACTGTTTGCCTCGTTGCTAGCAGACGTGCTTGGCACATCTACTCTAGCGAAGTTTCTTGGTTTGTAGAAGTCTTGTGCTGTTATCATCAAACCTTCCGTATATACATAATCTTCATAGAAATCATGCTCCAGGTGTACATCATATTTGCCCGGTGGCAATTCATCCTTCCATGTCAATTCTAACTGACGTTCATTAATGACATTGTAAGAAAGTGTATATTTGGTGCCGTCCTTACTTTGTAAATAGTAATGAATATCGGCTAAAGGCTTACGAAGCAAATTAGCAATACCCGTACCGACTGCAACCAATCGTTTCTTGTCTTTCACATGCAGAACCGAAGCGCCTACACGGTCATAATCAACATCCGGTTGTAACATGTTCGGATCATCTTTCATGATAAATCGTCTTATATCTGTGTAGCTTGTACCAATGATATTCGTTGCATAGCCACGTGTTTCATATTCTTTATGCCACGTAAGGCCTTTTAGAACAACCGTAAATGAGCTTGTTCCTTCTTCTGTACCTGTGTACGGTACTCGAACCCAATTATTATCGCCCTTATCTGAGTACTCTCGATACTCGACCCCTCGTGCTGTAATGTCTTTTGTTCCATCATCATAGACATTTGTAATCACACTGACAATATCATCGATATGCTTGAGATCAAACTGAAGAATCGGATCCACCGTAAGCTTAACACTTGGCGCTGTCGGAGGTGTATACCCGAACAACCAAGTTTCGTTCATAATCGCTGCAGGCTCAGCACCGACTTTAGAGCCGAAAACTTTATCCATGATCATAATTTCGTCGCGATTTCCACCAAACATGACAAAATTTTTACCATCGAACGCTATGTTCGCATTGGTTAATGGGAAAGGCACCTGATTGGGTTGCCCCTGGACCTCATAAACCTTTCCCTTTTCGTCCATATTACTTTTATACATAACTCCGGTGGAGAATTTTAATGGAGAAGTTTCCCACTTACTTCCATTCCATCCATAAGCCATACTCCCCCTCGTCGGAGGGTATGTGCTGGATGGCAGTTTTAATTTTTCAACCAATACCGCATTGTTATCATGTACATAGTCTCGTTCTCCACCAAAGAAGACAATTCGACGCCCATCATAGGCCATTGCCTGTCCCCATCGACCATAAGCTTCTGGACCAGCTATCGAACTCCAGTTCTTTGCTTCCCGGTTCCATTTCCATAATAACGGAGAGCTATCATCATGCGTGATCGTCTTCGTTTCTTTTGTAGCGGTACCTGTGTAGGACGCAGTGATTTGGCCTTTGTTCCCACCGTAAAGCACTGCCGTTTGGCCGTCAAAAGCCATTTGCCCGCCATACGCTGCAGGTGGCTTATCATCAGGCGTAGCCTGAGTCCAGCCAGTTCCATTCCACAGCCAAGTATCGTCCTGAAGATGCTTAGAACTTCCGCTGCCTGAATATCCGCCGAACAGAACCAACTGATCGCCGTTATAGGCAAGCTGAGCCCCTCCGCGAGCTATCGGGGAGTCCGTAAGCCCTTGAACTTGCTCCCACTTGGCATCCATGCCATCCCACAGCCAAGTATCACCTAGCAACGCTCCGGACTGACCCTCGCCTCCGAATAGAAGAACTTTTCCAGTGGATGGATCATAAGCCATGGCTGCGCCTTTGCGTTTGGACGGAGAGGAAGCAAGATGCAATTCTTCCCGCCAAGTTTTCTCATAGCCATCCCATATCCAAGTCTCATCGAAAAGGCCACTGTTACCCTGACCTCCGAACATAACCACATTCTCAGCCATCTCATCAAAGATCATGGCTGCACCCTGTCTTGCACCAGGTGAAAGATTCGTTGTTACTCTCTGCCAAGTATAATCCGTAATTTTGGTTGCAGGACCGTATGTATTCTGCAGCACTGTGTTAGTCCCGAGAGCCACATCTTTAGCTTGAGCTACACTCGAACCGCCGTATAGAAACGGTATGTACTGGAATAGCAATGCAGCAATTAATAGTTTGGCCCATCCGGCTTTCCGACGTCTATTCAACATTCATCCCTCTTTTCCTAGTTTTCATCAACAGTATCCGTAGGCATAGCAGCTTATAGACCTACCAACCCCCGGCCTCTAGTCCTAACTTCACGAAACTTTTCGACAGTAATCGGGATTATTATACAAATGTCGGATAAACAAAAAATGAACAAGATGGAATCTAGGTTTGTTCAAAGGTCTCCTGCTATTTACCTTGACTAGAAATAAAAACTAGCCCCACGATTTCTCGTAAGGCCAGCTTCACTTATCGTATATTCAGTTTTATCTAGACCTCCCCTGCAGCCAAATGGCGTTCCAACTGCAGCACTTCAATGCCAGCTAGCAAAACAATACCAATACCATGCGTATCGTTAAGCAGCCATGAGAGATCGTCCTTATAATAACCAACACTGTATGAGTAACCTGAACCGCGGCACACACCATACACATTGCCGAACTTATCGATAGAGACGCGGGCCATGCCGTTCCAGCCCTTATGGATCGCTGCGATATACTTCTCTGTATCTGTGATCCAGCCATATCTTACAGCGCGCGCATAAGCATACAAAAACATCGAGGTGCATGAGGTTTCTTCATATGAAGCCGGCTCCGTCAGCACTTGGTGCCACAGGCCGTTCTCCCCTTGCAGACGCAAGTAGCCTTCGCTCAACTCATTAAAGAACTGCAGCAGTTCGCCCCGCTGTTCATGACTTTCTGGCAGCACAGCCAACAATTCCGATAAGGAGAAAATGACCCAGCCATTGCCGCGGCCCCAAGCGATCTTCGTCGGCTTGTCGATACCGAAGTCATAGACGTGAGACATGATTTGCAGCTCAGGGATGTACAATTTCTTCTTGAACTGGATGAATTGGTTGGCTGCATCCTCCAGATAATTAATTTCTCCAGTCCGCTGGTAGCAGCGGCACAAGTACGGCACGCTCATGTACAAGTCGTCGCACCACAACGTCGCATTCGGGAAATCAACATGCTTCGGCTTCCGGTACAAGGAACCGTCAGGGAGCCGATCCTGTCTGTTGCTGATATAATCCGCAATCACATCCGCAATCCGCTCAGCGCCTTGAAGCGGCTGATCTTGCAGCGCAAGCAGCATCGTTGCACCGAACGAGCCGCAATCATCCAAGCTGTCCAGGGTAGCTAGTGTGTTCAACACACCAGAGGCGCCATATTGCGCTTTATCCCAATTGGCATAAGTGTACAGCCGCGTGCATGTTTCAATATGCTTATACACATACTGCAGCAAATCGTCACGACCAAGCAGCTTTCCGGTTTGGAGCATCCCATACAGCGTTACGCCAAGCGGATAGTTCCACTTGCCGAACAACGCATTCTCCGTGAACGGTCGTACCCACGTGTTCGGGTGATCCAGCCTCCAGAACGTTCCRCCCTCCTGCGTCTCCACCAAGGCAAGGAGCGAATTCTCAACATCAGGGATGGCTTCACCTGCAAGGAACGGACCCAAATATAGCCAAGCATCCTTAGCACCATGTACAGGATATGGTTCCACGAGCTGAACGCCAACCGATAGCGGATCCAGACGAAAGCCTGCGCCCCCGTTCGTTCCAAAACATTGCATGACAAGGTTATGCTCGCCGTACGCTACCTGCAGTTCAACACGGAAAGCGCCTGCTTGGCCGATTCGGGCTTGCAGTTCCCCGTCCACATAAATCGCAATGCTTCCTTCCGCATGACCGCTTAATTCAACCTTCCGCAGTTCAGACGAGAATGAACGCAGCTTCGTCCAAGCCATTGCATACTTGCCGTTCAGTTCTCCGAAGATGCGTGCAACAGAGGTCTTCGCCTGCTCGTCATCGCTCCATGCCAACTCCGGATACCATGCGACGCCGTGATCAGCCTCCGTGCTTCCCTCGCCGGGAAGCTCGCTCCAAACATGATCCTGCGGCGCAGAGTAGATCCAACCTTCGTGGCCGAATCGCTCGGGTGAAGGTGCCAGGAAATGCACCGGATTACTCTTATAGGAACCTGGCCCTAGAGAGCCGCCGCAGCCCGCTTCCGTTTTGGTAAACTGGAACACCAAGTGATTCCAGCCCTTATGCATCTGAATCGTAACGACCGTTCTTCGTTTCGGATTTAGTTCGTCTGCGATATTCGCTTTATAAATGGGCTGCCCGTTCGCATACAACATGAGCGGTCCGTAGCAATGCAAAATAAAATTGAGCGGCGTTTCCACATCACTCCAATATTGCGACCATGCATAGACGGTCTGTCCGTTCTGCAGTTCGGGGAAGCGTTTTACGAAATTAAAATCATAACTATAATCGTGGTTTTTCCTAATCCCGTTGGCACAAAAAGCCCGGTATGCCATCGGATGAGGCGGGTTGTTTCCTACATATCTGTCAGCTACTGTAGCTAAAATTTCGCTTACACGGTCTCCGCATTTCGTAAAAATGCTTTCGTTGATGTCGATGTAACGTTCCGTCATGGTCGCTTCCTCTCCCGTTTCAATAAATAAAGAGGCGGAGTCTCCCCGCCCCTTGCTAGAATTCATTCACACAACATGATCTTATTTTGCAGCGCCGCCGCTGCGTTTTTGATACGCTTCCGTCATTTCTTGGCTCATTTTCGCCAAATCAGCATCTGCTTTCGCTTTGGTAACGAAATCATCCCAAGCCGTAATCGGCTCGCGGCCAAGAATAATCTTCGTTTTCAAATCTTGCACCTTTTTCTCAAATTCAGGCAACAGCTTTTGCGCCGTCGGCGAGTAGAGACCGATACTGATATCGGCGACACTTGTTTTGGCACGCTCGTCTTGAATTTTCATGAACAAATCGTTGGCTTCTTTGGGGAAATATACCTTCGTGGAGCTCGCATAAGGATCCGCGACATAGACGATTTGGTTAAAGTCAGGACCGTTATCTTTCGCCAATTGTTCGGTGTTGATCACTTTTTGACCATCCTTGACCGTATGATCMACACCTTCGATACCGTATTGTTGAATCGCGAACACATCGTCGTTCATCCACGTATCTACCATTTTCAAGATGCGCTTCATTTTAGCTTCAGGTACGGATTTCGGAATAGAAACCATCCCGGAAAAACCAGGACCTTTCGGATTGTAGCCATTCATGTTGGTCAATGGATAGAAATCAGTCGGCTTCATATTCGGRTCGATTTTTTTGAGCAGTTCATAGTGATCGTTCATCGTACCCGCTTTATCCATGATGATGCCTGCTTTACCGCCGTTAAACAAATCAGAGGCCTGGGAAAGCTTCAATGATGCGAAGTCTTCCGGAAGCAGTTTATCTTTGTACATTTTAGTCAAATATTCAATAGACTTGCGAGTTTCCGGCAACAGCGCTGTATTTACAATTTTGCCGTCAACTAATTTCCACTTGTCGTTCTTCACGTTCGCGCCAGTAAAGCTGTTCTCGATTGTAGCCAGCGTGCCCATATCGGCTGGAGGTGTCATAAAGGCTGCGAGCGGAGTCGTATCATTTTTGCCGTTTTTATCCGGGTCTTTCTCCGCAAAGGCTTTCATAACGTCGTACAGTTCGTCAGTTGTTGTCGGCACTTTAAGTCCCAGATTGTCGAGCCAATCCTTGCGAATAATGAAGAAAGAATCAGCTTCAGCTGGACGCGGACGCGGAATGCCGTAATTTTTGCCATCCTGCATTTTAGTCAAATCCCAGGCTGTTTTGGAAACCTTGGAACTCAAGTTAGGGTAATCTTTGATATAGGGAGTCAAATCCCAGAAAGCACCTTGCGTTACCGCGTTGCGGAACACTGGCGTGAACGGATCGTTAATCGTAATCAAATCCGGAATATCGCCGGAAGCCAGCGTCACATTCAGCTTATCTGTATAGTTGTTGCCAGACACCCATTGAATTTTCATTTTAGAGTTCGTKGCTTTCTCAATCTCCTGCTTAATCTTGTTATCATCTGCTGCCGGAGACGGCGTAAGCAAGATCGTCATGATACTGACGTCTAGCGGTGCTTCTTTCCCGCCTGCTGCGCTGTTTCCTGTCGTACTCTTATTTCCACATGCTGCAACGAGACTAGAAATCGCCAACATAAGAACCATGGAACCTAGGACAACTTTTTTGCTTTTTCTTACTTTCATGAGTGATCCTCCCTTGTTATGAACTTCTGAACTTCTTCGTATCAATCGCTCCAACAGAGCACAAGGTAGACATTAGTACATTCCGCTTTGATCGACAATCGGACTTTTTTGTACGGCCATTTCAGCAGGTTTAGGACTATCTTGCAACTTGCACATCGATGCATAAAGCCAGAAAACCCTTATTCCGTGCGGTTTATCTCGCGAAACTGACTTGGTGTAATGCCTTCGTACTTTTTAAATAGCCGGTTAAAATAACTGTGCTGATAGCCGATGGCATCGGCGACTTCATTGATTTTCATATCGGTTTCAATAAGCAGCGACTTGGCGTTGCTGATTCGAATGTTCGTCAAGAAATCGATGAAATTAATGCCTGTGATCTGCTTGAATGCCCGGCTTAATGTATATGGACTGGTGCCAAATAAATCTGCGCACGATTCCAGCGACAGCTGCGTCATGTACTGCTCGCGCAAATGAACGATGACCTGTTCAATGATTTGTTTGAAGTGATAATCCTGCCGGGAAATCATCTCCTGCACGAAAACACCGATCACTTTGTGCTGGAACCACTTGAGCATTTCTTCTGGCTCTTTAATCTGCGCCAACTGCTCGAACAAGTTCACGCTGCCGAACAACTGCACCGGATTCATCCCGGATTGCAGGGATGCGTAGCGGATGCTCCCCAGAAGCTGAAGCATGCCTTGCTGAAGCATGAATTCCGTAGAACCATTGGCAGCCAACTCCTTCATGAACTGAGCGATAAGGTCGATGGCACCTGATTCCTGGCCGTTGCGGATCGCATTAATAATTTCTTTATCCAAGGTGAAGGGATAGCCCGTTTCCTTATAAACGTTTAACTTGGAAAGCTGTTCCGTCTTAATAATCTGATTCTCATCGAGCAGATCCCGATAGACCAACGCTTGCTTCACTTCCTCGAACAAATGTGGAATTTGTTTCACGTTGTGGACCCATTTACTGATCGATATGGTAACCTGCATTTTTAGAATCCCATTAATGGCCCGAATGATCTCTTGGCACACCTGCTCCAAATCGTCCTCGAGCCATGTCGACGGATGAGATAACGGAAAGGAGAGCAGGACGCCAATTGAAAAATTATGGAAATTAATAATCTCTGCCTGCTCATATTGGCTCCTAATCAACTCATCGATAATGTTGGACGCAGCGAAAGTTACGAGGCTCTCATCCCCCTGAGAGAACCTTCCCTCTAGGTTTGCGAAACCCGTCAATTGAAACACCAACGCAACAAATTGACGATCCTCCGTTTCCCAACCATATCGCTTCATCCGTTCCTTCATGTCGTTCTCTTGCAGGGAAATCAAGTAACCCTGTGCCAGTTGCAAGAAGAAGCCTTCACGCAAAAGCGGCATTTGCTCCTCAAGCTTATGACGCATCGTTTCGCTCTCTCTGGACATATGCTGCCAATGTTTCTCAATCATGGCGAATTCGTCTTTCACCTCATCGTTCTTTTCACCAGACAACAGCGTCATCAAACGCTGCACGGGATGATAGATCCGGCGGGATACGAACCACGAAAGCAGCAATGCAAAAAGCAGACCTGAGACGCTAATCACCAAGATCCATTTGGAAATGGCAATGACCGGCGCGGTAATGGACGATAGCGGCGCAGCAGAGATATAAACCCATTTTTGACCCAACCGATTAAAATGACCGTAAGAAACCGAGTACGAAATCTTGTTGTAGTCAAATAAAAACGATTCTGGTTTCGCATCTTTTACGGCCGCTTCGCCAAGCTCCATTTGATGCTTCGCATAAGCCTCTTTGAGCACGAGATCCAATTCCGATCCTCCGGCTCCGCTGCTTGATAAATTCCATTCGTCTTTCTCGTTGAACAACATTGTGACCCCCTCATCATAGGGAGTCAACGTTTTCAGCACCTTCAGCAGATTATCCTGATTCAATGTGGCAACAAGAGCACCGAAGGGCTCGGTGCTGTCGCCGGGGATTTTATTAATAATGGCAAGTCCCTGTTTACCTGTTCCTTGCGGCTTCCGTAACATCCAGAACATCGACTTATCATGCTGGAGCAAGTTTTCATAATTTTCGATGTCGGACTGTTTGCTGAGAAAAGTGTATCGTTCCGTTGAGAACACAAGCGGACGCGGCTTGTCCAGAAACAACTCCACCTTTTGCAGAAAAGGATGTGCGCTCTCCAGCGACAAGAGGGTCCGGTACATATCCTGGACCGTGTCGTAATTATAAGCAAAATTAATCGTTTTCAGCTTCTCATCGAACTTGGAATCGAACGCCCAGTGCGATACGGTCATTTCCAGAAATGCAAGCTGATCGTCAATATTGGCCGCCCGATTAGAAATTTGATTCTGGTGGAGCCCTTGCAGTTCTTTTTCCACGTTATTCGTTGCGATCCAATAAATGCTCAGACCGATAATCAATCCAGGAATACTTGCCATAATCAGAATCATGACAAGGCTCTTCCGGAAAAACCGCTTGTTATATTTATATTTCTGAATATAGCCGAGTGCATGTTTGAAGATTCCAGCCAAGATGTTCACCTTCCAATCACTAATATTCTACACGCTTCGACATCTTGGACTGGAATCCCTCCCCTCAGTGCTTTACCCCTTAACCGAGCCTACCATGGCTCCTTTAGCAAAGTGCTTTTGCAAGAAAGGATAAACCAGCAAGATCGGAACCGTCGCGACGATCACTGCTGCCATTTTCAACGTTTCAGATGGAGGAGGAACACTAGAGACATCCATCCGGAGGTCCGCATTATTAGCATTGAGCAAAATGTTTTGCAGCATAACCTGAAGCGGCCATTTGCTTGCATCGTTAATATAAATCAGAGCATTAAAGAACTGGTTCCAGTACGCGACTGCGTAAAATAATCCGAATGCGGCCAACGAAGGAAGTGACAGCGGTAAAATGATCCGGAAAAACGTCGACAGATCGTTACACCCGTCCATCGAAGCGGACTCCTCCAGCTCAGCGGGGATGCTGTCAAAAAAGCCTTTCATCAAAATCACATTCCAGCCACTGGCAAGTGCCGGTAAAATCAACGACCATAAGCTGTCAATCAGGTGCAGCTCACGAACCAACATGTAGTTCGGGATCATACCGGGATTAAACAAAATGGTGATGAGAATCGCAAGCAGAGCGAATCGTCTTCCGCGAAGCCTTTTTCTAGACAAAGTATACGCCAATGAAGCGGTAACGACCAAACTCAATGCCGTTCCGACTAGGGTTACGTAGACGCTCACACCGATCGATCTCGGGAAAGCGCCCGTCGCCATTAGAAATTTATACGATTCCAGCGACCACGTCTTCGGGAAAAGCACGAAGCTTTCTTTCAGATATTCCGTCGGGTCGGTAAAAGAAACGACAAACACATAATACAATGGAAAAAAAGTGATGATACCGACCAGCCCCAGCACAGCAATATTTGCTATGTTAAACAACCGGTTGCTCAGCCCTACTTTCATATAATTCCCTCCTAAGGACATTGCTATAGCTACGTCTTTCGATTAGAAGTGACGTTTAATATACGCCTTCTTCGCCCATCTTTTTAGAAATCCAATTCGCTATGACAACCAATACTAAGCCGACTATCGATTTAAACAAACCTGCAGCGGTACTGTAGCTAAACTCACCTTGCTGAATCCCAACCCGGTACACATAGGTATCGAACACTTCAGCCACTTGCGAAACAGCGCCATTGTACATCAGGAATACCTGTTCAAAACCGACATCTAACATATGTCCAAGCCGCAATATGAGCAGCGTGATGATAACCGTGCGAATCGCCGGGAGCGTAATGTGCCACATTTGGCGAAAACGTCCMGCTCCATCAATTTTGGCTGCTTCATAAACCCCTGGATCAATGCTGGCCATCGCCGCCAGGAACAGAATCGTCCCCCAACCACATTCTTTCCAGATGGATTGAACAGTAAGCATGGCCCAAAACGTATTGGGATTCGTTAAAAAGTCCATTCTAGCAAAGCCTAACCCTTCCAGCATTTTGTTGACCAAACCTTCTCCCTTGGCAAACAACAGGAATGTTAAGCCAGAGATGATGACCCACGACAAGAAATGCGGCATATACACGATCGATTGAATCACCCGTTGATACAACACGCTCCGCAGCTCATTCAAGAGCAGCGAGAGTACGATCGGCAGCGGGAAAAAGAGGACGAGATTCATCAGATTGATCGCCATCGTATTACGGAAGAGCAGCATAAAGTCCGGATTGGTGAAAAACCGTTGGAAGTGCTCGAATCCCACCCATTCGCTGCCGGTAATGCCGGCAAACGGAGAAAAGTTCTGAAATGAAATCACCACGCCCCACATCGGGACAAATTTGAAAATTAGAAAAAACAACACACCTGGCAACGCCAGTACATATAAATATTTGTCACGCCTTAAATCCCGTAAAAGACCTCCCTTGCGAACAGTTCGGGATTTCGCAGAATTGCCGGATGCTGCAGATTCTGGTTGTACCATTGCCATCCTCTCATTCCCCTTTCCAGTTATGTTATCGAATGTTATCAACTTAGACTAGTTTCATACCGTTTACAATCAGACAATATTGTTTGGGTACATGGCAATTTTGTCGCAACTGGAATGGGGATTGCGACTATTTTGCCGATTGAGACAATATTGTACAGTAGCCTAAGAATGGCGTCATGACGGGGAAAATGGCGTGCAAGGAGGGCCATACTGCTGGAGACTGCCACTCTTTAACGCTGAGCTCCCGTCCAAATGAAAAGGGGCAATCCCCCTCGTCATTGACGTGTGGGACAGCCCCTTCTTTCATTCAAGACGTTTAAAAAAGACGATTACTCCAGCGCCGCAAGCCCATGCCGGTCATAAAAGACCGGGCCGCGGGACCAGACGCAGGCCAAATGCATAAGCAGCTCACCGGTCATCCGTTCACGGATCGCCGCATACTTCTCATCGCCATATACATTGTGCCATTCATTCGGATCCGCAGCCAGATCGTAAAGCTCCCCTTGGAACTCGCCGATTCGACCGATCGCCCCTCCAAGCGTGCCTGGCATATACATGATCAGCTTGTAGTCCTGCTTTCTCCACATCAAAGCGGGAGCCGAATGATGCGGTTCCGTCCCTTTGCCATGAAACTCGCAGAAAGTCCCAAGACGCTTGGTCTCGCCTAGTAAATCGAGTCCGGGCAGCTGCGGATTACGTTGCGATCCCGCTACCTTCGACAAAGTCGGTACGAGATCCACCAGCTCAGCCGGACGATCGTCCACCGTGCCGTGCGCCACTTGCGGCAAATAGCTGCCGGCCAAGATCATCGGCACACGTACGCTGCTCTCGTACAAGCAGTATTTGCTGAAGCGGTGCTGCCGTTCGCCCATCATCTCGCCATGGTCGGAGACGAAGACGATCAGGGCATTGTCCAGCCGCCCGTGCCTCTCCAACTTCTCCAATGCTTGACCCAAATAATCGTCGAGCCAGGAACAATTGGCCCAATAGCGAAGCGTCGTCCGTTTGCGTTCCTCCGGTGTCATCGCTTCCCAGACATGCCGCTTCTCCCAATAGTTGATCTGACTGCTCTCATTAACAGCGTCCGTCGCGGCTAGATGTGTATCCTGCTCGAGCTCCCAAGGGGGTTGCGGGATATCCGGGATCTCATTTATATCGTAGAGATCCTCGAATTCCTTCGGCACATTGAAGCCGGCATGTGGCTTTAGAAAGGAAAGATATAGAAACAGCGGGCGCGACTCATCCAGCCCCTCGTCGATGAAATTCAAACATTGCTCCGCCACCCAGCCGTCACGGTGCCAAGGCGTCGGCACTTGACTCGTGCAGCCGATGTAGCCTTTCGAATTTTCTTCGCCACCGCCGTAGTCTTTCGTTTCTTCATAATAAGCAGCGAGTCCCTCCGGCTCGGCATCTCCCATCATGACGGCACCATCTTCGTAATGTCCACTATCACGGGACAGCCCGACGGCCCGGACCTCGAAACCTCGCGTGGACGGGACCTCAGTTTTTACGCCGTGATTCCAATGCGTTTTCCCGAAGCCTGCAGTTTGATACCCCGCTTGCCGCATTAATTCAGGGAGCGGATCGCTTGGCAGCTTATCCTCATCATACAAACCGCCGTGATTGGTCCGCACCCCGAGCTGCGATGGATAGTAGCCAAACATCATTGAAGTGCGACTCGGCACGCACATTGGCGCCTGGCATACGGCCTGACTATAAGTGATGCCCTGTGCAGTCAGCTTGTCGATATTCGGTGTATGGATATGTGAGTTGTATGTACCGATACAATCCCAGCGTTGCTGATCCGTCATGAAAAAAATAATGTTCGGTTTAGACGCAGCATGTTCTGTGTTGTGTGGCATAGACGTCTCACTCCCCTTCCTGGCTCTGGTAGGATCGCACGCGCTCAGCAGCGTATACTTGCTTCAGTTCGTGTTTCGCATAATCGAAATACTTCCCTTCCAGTAAACCGATTAACGTATTGGTCACGCGCACTTCAATACGATTCATACCTTCCGTCAACATGGATGTCTGGCCACGGAAGTGGTAGGGCATCCATGTGCGTGCGCCAAGGGAAACACCGTTCACCAGCACTTCAGCCACGTCGTGGAACTCCCTGTCCAGCCCTTCGAACATAAGTTCGAAACTCTCTTCCACTGGCAATCGTTCAAGCTTCAGCTCACGCTTAAAGCTCATGGTTCCGGCAAAATACGGATAACCCGCGTATGGACTCGCAGCGAGCGGCTGTACCTGAACAACCGGACGCTTCAAGATAGGACGTTGCTCCGCGTCAAATCCGGTTTGGAAGCTCCCTATTACATACAGTGCATCGATCAGGCCGTTCCAATCCTGCTCAATCGTAACCTCTACCGCAATTTCATTGACACCAAGCTTCAAATAAGCGGTAATCTCGCAGCCCACGTTCATAAAGTCATACACATTGTGTCGCGTAAAATCCGACTTACGGAGACGATGGCCGTTTATCAAAATCAATCCCTCACCAGAGATCGCGCCTTGGTCCATCACTAGGTGAACGCGATCGAGCGGCTTCTCCATAACAAAGGTTGCCGTATAGTTCGCCTGTAGTGGATACGCTAGCTGGATGCGCATCGGCGTCCCAAACAACTGGCTCATGTTCACTGGCAGTTTCGTCGAATCAGCAAGGTCGGCACACTGATCAATGAATGTCTTCACTTGTACCTGTGGAAGTGCGTCCTGTGCACCTGCTTCCGAGCTGTTCACACCTTGCACGGATAGGCGGAAGGTATCCAAGCGTACCGCATTATCTTCATCGGTCTGCATCGTCCATAAAGTTGAGTCGGACGCATCGATTTTGAAAGTCCATGGTTTGCTTTCTGTGACTGCAAGAGCTTTGCTGCGTGTGATACGGAACAGTCTGGATTCGTACCCACCGAGCAGGACTGGCAATCTCCAGCCGTTGACGAGGAGCTCAGCCTCAACAGGTGCCTCGTCACCGCGATCTAAGGATAGCTCAGTAAACTGAGCGGCATTCACGTCATTTTCCTCCCAAAGAGCCGTGGAAATTTGTAAAGACAAATCACGTTCCGCCTCTTCCTGATTGCTTACGAAAACAAGGAAGCTGTCCGCGTCAATCCGGCGCGTTTGCATAAGAATACTGCGCCCGCCGTATGCCGGGTTCAGTTTCACAGCCAGCGGCTGTAGCTCTTCGAGGAGCGCTGTCATGCTGCCCAGCGTAGCAGCTTCGTCAGCCGACGCCGCGAACGGCAAGTGATATGCGCTCCCTGTGCCTTTGGACCACGACAAGGCCGATCCGGCTTCTTCGTTCCAGAAATGCTCGGCGACAGGCTGTGGCAAACCGAAAGTACTCGCCGTTGAAGCTACGTCCCAGCCGTTTACTTCAATCGCGTGGTACGGCAATTGCCCCATGCTGATGACCGTTCCGCCTTGCGCAAGGAATGCATCCAGCTTCGCCCATGCGCCGCTCTCCAAATTAGTTATTGGCGGCACAATCACGATTGAATAGCTGGCATTGCCAAGCAGAATCTGACCATTCTCTACTACGGCTTCCGCTAGCAGTTCCGTATCCAGATGGTCGTAATCCCTGCCACTGTAGGTCAACTCGTTGCAAATGCGTGTCCACCACGCTTTCAAGTCGCTAAGCTTAAGCTTCTCATCGGCGTTATTGCCACCGTAATCAAAATGGTGGAAGGGATTGCCCATGTGTGCCCAAAGCGAGGTTGTCGGTTGAAGCACCGCTGTTCGAATGTCTGCTTCACCGCAGCTCATTACGTAGCTGATCCGACCGACATAATCGCCGAGTTGTCTAAAATGCGGCCAATACGGATTTTGCAGGAACTGCGACGGCGGCGCGTCATGCTTCATCAACGCATCGAGCGTATAGAAAAAAGCATGGAAGTTAAAGAAATTCGTGCCTTGCGCAGCCATACGGTCGATCATCCACTTGGCATCCTGAAGCGTCATCGACCATCCTACACTATGGAAGCACTCAATCAAATTGCGCTCACGACCGAATTGACGGGCAATGGAGCTGACCATTTTGGCACTCGAGCGAAAGCTTTCCGCCTGGTTATTCAAAATCCAATCCAGCGAACGTCCGAGCTTCTCATGTGCGGTATCGCCTCCAGGCACATGGCTGTATCGCTGTGTCGTATGCCGCACAGAAGGCACCTCGGTCACGTACTGCAATCCGTACCGTTCGCACCAGTCGTGCACCTGTTTATGGTAAGTGCTGAGCAGCAGCTCATGAATAGCTTGATAGTAATCATAACGAATACGAGCTGACTGCTCCCCTTCTTCATACAGCAGCGCATGAAGGTGCTCTCGCAAATCATAGCCGTTGCGTTCCAGGAAAAATTGCGGCAGCCTCGGAGACCACGGCAACTTGCCCAACAGCCCGATCTCGTCGGTAAACATGCCTTTAATCGTACCGCCAAAGTATTCACCCAGATGCTGTGCGTACTTATCGTGGGTCAATCGAATAAATGTTGCCATCGCTTCATGATTGCATGGATCGACGAACGTACCGTAGTATTTGAAATCTTCGATTTCCTTCTCCTGCATAATCAGCACTTCCCAATCGCCTGTAGGCGCCGTCCATTCCATTTTCTGAACGGTGCGATACGTAAAGAACCGCTTTTGGTTGTAAGCCGTCAAGCCTGCTTTCTGAAAAATCGGCTCCGCCTGGAAGTTCCCGATCGACGAACGGACGTCTATCGCCATATTCCACAGCTTAGCGCCCTCCGGACTGAGCGGAATCGCTTTTGCATATAAAATACGCGCCCACGGCAGCTCCATGGACAAGTGCTCTCCACCTTGCACCCGCTCTGCTCGATGCTCGAGTGTGTAGTGTTTAGCTTCCGGGTGCGCAAGCGTCACCTCACCGCCMGCGATCCCGCTCGGATATGGGTACTCGTCATAGAGCCACACCTGCAAATTGCGGCGCTCCGCCGCTTCAACCGCTACGCGTACTTTTTGAAACCAGGCATCGGATAAGTAAGGTACCTCAAGCCCCTGTCTCGCACAGACGAAAAATCCCCCCAACCCCTTGTCCGCCATCTCATCGATCTGATAACGAATCTGTTCATCGTTCATATCTCCATTCCAAAACCAAAACGGATGAATCCGGTAAGTCGCTTCCGGCTGTGCAAATGATTGCATCGTAAACTGGGCCATGTAAGCTCATCTCCTTGATAAGTGAATAACTACTTCCTTCTATATAAGCACTATATAGGAAGTCACTTTGCCCTAACAATCGCACTATTTTGACACTGTGCATTTCCGCCTGCAACTATCTTGTCGGGTTTGCACATCCTTGCGAAATCAAGATAAATCACGGTCGGCTGACGTCAAAATGGAGATAAAAAAACAAAACACCGCAGTGTTTTGTTTTTTATTTAAACGCATATAGACTTATAGCATCTCAGAATGAAATTACTTGTTAAAATATGATTCAAACAGGTTGTTGGCGATTTTCCCACTAGCAACTGCTTCCCATCTGTGTAACCTTCTTCTCTTCCAAATAATTCTTTGATCAACCTAAAAGCTAAGAATCCAATCATCCACGATGACCTTTTGCAAAAATCGACTTTTTGCGAGATTCCTGTGCTTTACTTTCCGTATTTTGTTCATTCCTGTAACGGTTTATCCGGTACCCAAACGATGCCACTATAAGTTGAAATATGATACCAATTGACCCCCTCTGGGGAAATCCACTTTTCAAAAGATAGGACTTCCTGATCTTTGAAGGTGCCTGCTTGATGGAGAACTTCTCCTGTTCGTGGAAAATAGTAGGTTTTAGTTTCTGAGGTTAATTTTACTTTCTCTTGTGTTATTGTAATGCCTTGTGGTCGTTCAAATGGTGCTCTATCCAGATTGACCACTTTCCAACCGAATGGGGTTTGGATACGTGCCCAACCTTCATTTATTTTGTCAGCTACATATGTTCCCGGCTGTAGCCAATTTTGTAAATTAATACTTGCGTCACTGTCGATGTCGAAATAACGTGTGGCGGTTCGCAGGGTGATCTTTTCATTATCTAAGTCGGTTTGCATTATCGGACCACTCTCAGATTCAAATAGGGGAAACGATTTAACCCATTTAAAAGTTCCATCCTGTAATTGAATCTTGAACCATCCATAAATTTGAGTCTTCATGTTGAAAATGGAGCTTGCAACCGCTTGAACTATTCCAGGAGTTGCTTTCACTCCTTTTCCCTCAACTTCATAGGGATGATCATAAAGCAATTCGTTCCCAGTCATTTTAACGACTCTGTCAGTTGATCTCTCCACATGCTGAAAGTCTTCAGGGATAAATGGATCAACAATCCACTTCTGCCCCTGTTGTTTAGTAGAAATTCGATACCACATTGGAGCTTCCAACATTGCCTTTCCTGTATGAGCCCCTTTGTATAAATAATTATAAACGGCTGTTACATGCACTTTTTGTGGTGATATTATATCTTTAGGTGGTTCGGCTTTGGAATAAATACCGACATCGGGTTGGTCATATAACTTCATATCGTCAACAAGGGTAATGTCCCTATCTTTTTCCCAATAGCCGCCAGCAGTAATTTTGTTATCATCCTCGATCCATTTTTCTCCCATCCAGGTTTTTATACGTATATAATCTTTACCTAGGATGCTTGCTAAACAGTTCGGTTCATTCAGAGTACAAGCCACTTCTACCATCTGCATACCAGAAATCGAGCCTACGATAGAATTTGGATTTCTATAGTCATCTAGCAGTTTCGTCTCCGATAGAACAACCAACTGTCTATTTGACATCAAATCGATTGTCGCCGCAGCTGAGGTGCTTAAAAAACTGAACCCACCGTAAAATACTAACACCGCCAGTGCAAACTTAGCCGCCTTTTTCA